>NZ_KB891164.1 GCF_000373365.1 Parafrankia discariae | reverse complement strand
TCGGCTTATGCCGAGGTCCGGGTTATGCCGGCCCTGGCTCTGGTTTTCCTGGTCAGGGCGATGAGCGGCTTCCTGATCTCGGCATAATCCTGCGGGACCGGGTGGTGGTCTGCCTGTCTGGAGTGGTCGTGTTCCTCCAGGCGAGGAGATCATCATGGAGATGGGTGCGGGTCGGGGCTGCGTGCAGCCGGATATGGCGCTGCTGGCGGAGTTCGGTGGCTGGCTGGACCGAGAGCGGGGTCTGTCGCCGGTGTCGGTGCGCTGCTATTGCAAGCAGTTGAAGGCGTTCCTGGCCGGGATCGGCGGGGCGGGCGCGGTCAGCGGCCTGGACGCGGGCGCGGTGACCGCGTTCATGGTGGCCTGGACGCAGGACCGCAACAGGTGGTCGGCGAAGGCGATGGTGACGTCGCTGCGCGCGTTCCTGCGGTTCGCGCACGCGACCGGGCGGACAGCGGTCCCGCTGGTGGGGGCCGTTCCCGCGGTCGCGTCGTGGCGGATGTCGTCGCTGCCCCGCGGTCTGAAAGCCGCGGAGATCGAGCGGCTGCTGGCCGGCTGCGACCGGGACACGGCGGTGGGCCTGCGGGACTATGCGGTCCTGTCGCTGCTGGCTCGACTCGGCCTGCGGGGTGCCGAGGCCGCCGGGCTGCAACTCGGTGACATCGCCTGGCGGGTCGGCGAGATCGCGGTCACCGGTAAGGGCAGCCGGACCGAGAGGCTCCCGCTGCCGGCCCTGGTAGGGGAGGCACTCGCCGCCTGGCTGACGGGCGGGCGGCCGACGTGCGAGTCGCGGTCGGTGTTCGTGACGGTCCGGCGGCCCTACCGGCCCCTGACACCGGAGTCGGTCCGGGCCCTCATGGGCAGGGCCTGCGAACGGGCCGGGCTGGACCGGCGTGGCACCCACCGGTTCCGGCATGCGCTGGCGACCGAGATGCTGCGGGCCGGGGCATCGCTGCCTGAGGTCGGGCAGGTACTACGGCACCGCAGCCAGCTATCGACCTCGCTTTATGCCAAGGTCGACCAGAACGCGCTGCGTCCGCTGGCTCGCCGGTGGCCGGAGGCCGGGCAGTGAGCGGGCTGAGGGCCAGCGCTGAGGAGTACCTCGCCCTGCGCAGGGCTCTGGGGTTCAAGCTGGAGAGCCACGGGCCGAGGCTGATGAGCTTCGTCCGGTTCTGCGAAGAGCGTGGTGCCACCGTGGTGACCACGGACCTGGCGGTGGGGTGGGCGACCTCGACCGCCAGCGACCACGAGGCCTACCAGGCCCGCCGCCTCGACGTGGTGCGGATCTTCGCCCGCCACCTGCAGCCGCTGGACCCGGCCACCGAGGTCCCGCCCGCCGACGTGCTGGATCGCCGCCAGTGGCGGATCCCGCCCTACCTCTACTCCCCGCAGGAGATCACCGCCCTGATGAGCGCGGCGGGCCAGCTCCGGCCGGCCATGCGGGCGGCGACCTGGCGGACGCTGATCGGCCTGCTGGCCGTGACCGGGATGCGCCAGGGCGAAGCCTGCCGCCTCGGCCGTGACGACGTTGACCTGAACGCCGAGACGATCACGGTCGAGGACTCCAAGTTCGGCAAGTCCCGCCTGGTGTTCCTGCACCCGACCGCAGCCGCCGCCTTACGCGTCTACGCGCGGGTCCGCGAGGAGACGTTCCCGCAGGCTGAGGCGGGCACGTTCCTCGTCAACAGCCTCGGCTGGCCGTTGGACCGTCGCAACACCCCCCACACGTTCGCCGTGCTCGTCACGGCGGCCGGCATCACCGCCCCACCCGGGCAGCGGGCCCCACGGCTGCATGACCTGCGGCACGTCTTCACGGTCGCAACAATGCTGGACTGGTATCGCGACGGCGCCGACGTCCAGGCCCGCCTCCCGGTCCTGTCCACATGGCTGGGTCACATCGACCCGAAGTCCACCTACTGGTATCTCTCCGCCGTCCCCGAGCTCCTCGCCCTGGCAGCCGCCAGGCTCGAACCCGCCAGCCGGGAACAGGCGGCATCGTGACCGACCTGGCCCCCGTCCTGCAAGGGTTCTTCACCGACCGACTCGCCCGGCAGAAGAACGCCAGCCCCCACACCGTCGCCGCCTACCGCGACACCTGCCGGCTCCTGCTCACCTTCGCCCAGACCAAGACCGGCACGCCGCCCAGCCAGCTCAGCCTCGCCGACCTCAACGCCACGCTCATCGGCGATTTCCTTCATCACCTTGAAGAACAGCGAGGGAACGGAACCGCCACCCGCAACGCCCGCCTGGCCGCGATCCACTCCCTGTTCACCTACGCCGCCCCCAGAGCTCCCGAGCACGCCGCCGTGATCAGCCAGGTCCTGGCGATCCCACCCCGGCGGCGCGAACGAGCGATCGTCAGCTACCTCACCGCCGAGGAGATCGACGCGCTGGTCGCGGCACCCGACCGCAGCACCTGGCACGGCCGCCGCGACCGGTCCCTGCTCCTCCTCGACGTCCAGACCGGACTGCGCGTCTCCGAACTCACCGGCCTGACCAGGCACGACATCCACCTCGGACCCGGCCCGCACGTCCGCTGCCACGGCAAAGGCCGCAAGGACCGGGCCACCCCACTCACCACCCAGACCGTCAAGGTCATGCGGACCTGGCTCGCTGAACTCAGCCCCGACCCGGGCGGCCCGCTGTTCCCCACCCAGCCCGGCCGCCGGCTCTCTCATGACGCCGTCGAGCGCCTCGTCGCCAAGCACGCCACCATCGCCGCGAACACCTGCCCATCGATCAAGGACAAACACGTCACCCCACACACGCTGCGGCATTCAGCAGCCATGACGCTTCTGAAAGCCGGAGTCGACACCTCAGTCATCGCCCTCTGGCTTGGTCACGAAGGCACCGACACCACCCAGGTTTACCTTCACGCCGACATGACCATCAAGGAAAAGGCCCTCGCTCGCGTCCAACAGCCCGGCACC
>NZ_KB891163.1 GCF_000373365.1 Parafrankia discariae | reverse complement strand
CAGGATTATGCCGAGATCAGGAAGCCGCTCATCGCCCTGACCAGGAAAACCAGAGCCAGGGCCGGCATAACCCGGACCTCGGCATAAGCCGACGATTTCGCGGTCTTGGTGAATGGGTCTCGTTCCGACGTCGAGACCCTGCGAGAGGAAATCGCGATGGTGCTGGCAACGATGGGTCTTCGCCTTTCTGAAGCGAAGACCCGAGTGGTGCATCTCAGCGAGGGGTTCGACTTCCTCGGCTTCCACATCCAGTGGCGCCGTAAACGAGGATCGTCGACGTGGCACGTCTATACCTTCATCGCCGAGTGTCCCATCAGCTCGTTGAAGGCCATGATACGTGCTCTGACCCCCAGGACATCGCAGCAGGACCCACAAGCCGTGCTGATCCGCCTCGGGCAGATCATGCGCGGCTGGTCCAACTACTTCCGTTATTCGGTGGCCAAGAATGCTTTCTGTCGCCTGGCCCACTTCGTGTGGAACCGGGTCGTGCGATGGTGGCGGACACTGCATCGCTGGTCGTGGAAGGACTTCCGCCGGCGGTTCACCACCCCGCAAGGGCGTTGGCGGACTCTCTCGGCGGGCGGAGTCGAGTTGTTTGACCTCGCGGCGGTCACGGTCACCCGTTACCGCTACCGAGGAGCGGCGATTCGTTCTCCCTGGGCTCCACTGCAGCAACCAGCCTGACGGTCACGACCGTGGAGAGCCCGGTGCCCGGAGACGGGCACGCCGGGTTCGGAGAGCGGCCTGGGGAAACGGACCGGAAGTAATCCCGACACCGCGCCCCAGGCCGACTCAACAGTGCAGCCGGTTCTCCACGTGCCAGTGCTCCCGGGCGAACGTGGCGAGCCGGATCGGGCTGGCCTGATGGGTCGCCACGCTGGTGACCAGGTAGGCGATCTCGGTCTCGGTGGGTCCGCCGGCGAGGGGCTGACATCGGCGGGTGATCCGTACCGCCTGCACGGCGTGCGGGAACAGCAGCCCGGCGCGGACCTCGGTGGCTTTCACGGTGCGCCGCTCGCGGCGCACCGTGGCCCCGCTCGACGGTCCGCGCGGCGGTGGTCCTCACCTGACCCCAGGGCAGGGCTGTGAGCTGGGCATACAGGCTGGGCTGGTTCGCCTTCACCGTGAGCGCATAGTGCGCCCCGCGGCCGATGAGCCAGCGCGCGGTCTCGGACTGGGGATGCAACGCAACGGAACGTCAACGAACATTCCCGTTGGAAATTTGTTGCCAACCGAGGACTTGCCTGGTCGGAGGTATTGAGGAGGGGCCGGAAAGTCGGCTACCCTCGCGGGGTGGCGATCTACCAGATTCGAGTCGAGCTGCGTGACACCGAGTCGCCTCAGTGGCTCCGACTCCTCGTTCCTCCCTCGATCACCCTTCACGATCTGAACAAGGTCACGCAGGAATCGATGGCTCCGCATAACTCTCAGTTCTACAGCTTTACGGTATCGCGTAGAAGTTCCTACGGTCCCAAGAATTTCATGATGGTCGATCCAGACAATTTGGAATTCGACGACCGCGAGGTCACTCTGGCGCTCGCGATTCCCCGACCGAACCTGCGGATCAGTCATATGTCGGACCCGAGGGAAGGAATCTACCACAACATCATACTTCAGAAGGTGGTGCCGGAGATTCCGGGTCTTCGATATCCGCACTGCGTTGCAGGGGTGGAGGAAGGCCAGAAAATCGATCCCGATGATGTTAACAAGGTGCTGGCCGAACTCGATCTGTCCAGTCTGTCATCGGAACCAGCGCCAGCTTCGAGGGAGATCGCGAGGCGGATCAAGCACCGTCGACGGGAAGGTGCCAAGCCCCCGGCGCTTCTCGCTGTTCAACTTTTCCACCTCACCGAGACGGTGAAGGACCGTCCTGCTCTCGCGGTCCGTAACGCTGCTCTCCTGCTGATGGACACTGTGTGGGCAGTCCTGACCGCGCACGCAGTCGAACCAGCTAAGGACGACGACCTCTCCATGCTGCTGGATGAGGCGGTGCGACTGGCAGGTGTGGAGGATGCGCTGCGCGGTGCTGGTAACGTAGGCCCTTTCACGTTGGCAAGCGTTCTCGGTATCTCCCCGGACCTCGCTGCGCTACACGCGGGGGTGAAGGACAGCGACGCCCAACGGGCCGTCGATGCCGCGTTCGTATGGTGCAGGCCGCTCTTGGACACGCTGCCGGAAGCAAGGATGGCCGGCTGACCCCCGTGGGCTCCGTTCCCAGGCGCCGTCACACTGCCGTAGCGGGCAATCCGCCCACGACCGGCGACCGGGGGAAGCGTCGGTTCCTACGCCCGACCTTCGCCGTCGACCAGCGCGCCGGGCTGAACGGCGCCGCCGGCAGGGACACCGCAGCGCGTCGCGCTCGGCCGCGTCGAACACGACCAGCGGGGCTGCGCCGTCCAACGGCCGGCACGCCCGTGCCCCGGCCACCTCCCGACACCAGCAGACGGGCCTCGGCCTGCCGACTCATCAGGCCAGCCCGACCCGGCGCGCCGCGATGGTCCGCGAGCACTGGCACGTGGGGCTCTGATGCTCCTATGAATGTCAAGCGGTCACAGGAAGATCTTTTTGGGTGTTGGGGGCAGCGAGGATCGTGTAGATCTCCCGTGCCACGTAACGCTTGAGGCAGCGGATGATCTCTTTCTTGGACTTGCCTTCGGCGGTGCGGCGTTCGACGTAGGCCCGGGGGCTCTGTTGCGTCCGGTCGGTGGGCCTCTGCGCTGATGTCCGGGAATGATCAGGTGATGGGTCGAGGTGCGGTCCGTCCGCTGGTGCCGGTGTCGGGGTTCGCGGGGTTCCGGTTCCCACCTGAGGTGATCGTCCTCGCTGTCCGCTGGTACCTGCGGTTCGCCCTGTCCGGCACTGTTGCATCCGGCGGGGCCGGGAGATCTTGACCGAAAATCTTCCTGTTGGAGGACGCCGGATCCGGTCGCTGGAGCACCGTCGACCGGCCGACC
>NZ_KB891162.1 GCF_000373365.1 Parafrankia discariae | reverse complement strand
GGGATCGCCCATCTCTACAACATCAGCCGGACCGGCTGACCGGTCACGCGGACCGGCCACACCCCACCCAAACCGAGTTACGAAACAGCCTTTAGAATAGGGGTGTCAAATGTATAGGCTCAGGACATGCTTGACGCTCGGCGGCGTTGGCGCCGGCGCCCCACGTCGTGTTCTCGGTCGCGAGCCGCTTGATCAGCGTGGCGATCTCCGGGCTGACCGGTGGCCGTCCGGTCCGCTGCGGGTAGGTCCATCTCCGTGTGACCAGGCGGCGGTGCCACCGCAGGACGGTCCCCGGGGGTGACCAGCCGGTGGGCTCGCAGCGTCTTGGGTAGGAGTCGGACGAGTGCGGCGAGGAGCGCCCGGTCTGCCCAGTCCCATCGGGGCTTGGACTGGGTACGGCGCAGCACGGCGACCTCATGCCGTAACACGAGCAGCTCGATGTTCTTCGACGCCGACGAACGGCCGAGGAGGACCAGCCAGCCGCACACCCGAGCGAAGATCAGATAGAGCAGGCGGATGGACATAGCTGACCATCAGCCCGCCGGCTCCGTATGGCCGCACCTCCCCAGCTCACAGGCCCAGGCCGACTTCTGGCACCCCCCAGGCCCGGATCCCGGCGAACATGCCTGACGGCTCGATCTACTCACTGATCGCAGCCCAGGCGCCGTCACGGGGATAGCGCCCCATGGATCGGCCGCCGCAAAAACGGACGGTCTACCGGTCCCGATCTTGAGCGCCGTTGCAGGTCACGGCGCTGACGCGACCGGGCCAGACGAGCTCCGTTGCCACACAAGGCCCATACCTTGTGGCAACGTCCGTGAACACAGGCCTCGTGACCTTCCATCCGAAAAGCGGATGGTCAACTCCACCGTTTACGCAGGTCACCCGGGGTGGCAGACGGGCCGCGACCGGGACCACGCAACGGCGTTGCCACACTCGTTGCCATATAACGATCAAGAATTGATCGACAAATCCTGCTATTTCCGCAGGTCAAAAGGGTGGACCTAACGCAACACAATAAGAACCGCCTGATCTTGGTTCAAGGTCCCGAGATCACCGTCCGACCGGTCTCCACGAGGCTCCTGACCAGGGACGATGCCCAGTGAGCGCCCGGCCAGCAACCTCGCCAGCCGGATCGAACACACGTTCCGTAGACCTGGCGGTTCCGGGCGCTCCGGTCTGTCTGGTGACCGTGATCGTGGGGATCGTGGTCGGGTTGACGTTCCTGTTTGCGTTCGGGAACGTTGCGACGCTCGGTATCCGTCTGGGGGTGCCGACGTACGTCGCGTTCCTCGTGGCGCCGGCAGTCGATCTCTCAGTCGTGGCGCTGCTACTCGGGAGCCGCCAGCTCACTGTGAACGGAGGGCCGGCGAAGGTGCTGCGTTCGACGCGACGGCTACTCGTTTTCGCGAGCATGGTAACGCTGGCATTGAACATTGCGGAACCTCTGATTGCCGGCCAGTACGGCAAGGCGGCGTTCGACGCCGTCGGACCGTTGCTCCTTATCGGCTGGGCAGAAGTCGGCGTGCGCCACGAAGCAGTGTTTGACCGAGCGGAGGTGGAAGGACTCCGCCGCCGGCCCGTCGCAGCGGGCCGGCTGAAGCTGGGGGCAGTCTGAGTCCGGAGACGCGGGGAGGGCGGCAAGCAGCCCCGACAAAGCCGGGACGGGGCGGTACTGCCAGACGTTCCGGGTCCGGCGAGCGAGACGGAAATGTATACGTGCAGAAACCAGCGATTAAAGCCCCTCAAGCAGCCCACCAGCTCAAATCTGGCGGATATGGGCTGGGATGCGGTGCGCACCCTGGAAAACTTTCAGGGGAACTCCTGAACCGGTTCACCTATGACCGGATGGAGGCCACGGTGAAGGTCTGCGGCGTAGCCGTGGCGATGCCGCAGGGGCAGGAGCTGGGTGCCTCCTCCGTCGATCGGTTGAGCATTGAACGTGGGAACCGTCCCGAGCCGGTCCCATCCTCGGCACTCCATGTCGAGGGTGGGGTAGATGCGTCGTCCGTCGAAGGCGCGGGACGGGGCGGAGGCCCCGTAGTAGTCCGAGGGCGGGAAAGCCGTCCACATGGCGAAGGGGGCCAGCAGGCCCGCGGCGAAGACACGGGAATGCCAGGAGGCCGTTGGTGAATACCGACGATCCGGACGAGGCGTTGCACGACGCTGAACGCCGGGTACTGGAGATCCAGGCCAAGCTGCACCGTTGGGCGGTCGACGATCCTGGTCGACGGTTCGACGATCTGTACAACCTCGTCGCCGACCCCGCTTTCCTTCTGGTGGGCTGGGCTCGGGTGCGGAGGAACAAGGGCGCCCGGACCGCTGGAGTGGACGGTGTCACCGCCCGCGACGTGCGGGTCGGGCAGCGGGACGCGTCCCTGCTGGAACGACTGCGCGCCGATCTCAAGGCACGCGAGTTCCGCCCGCTACCAGTCCGGTCCGTGAACATCCCGAAAGCGAACGGCAAGATTCGCCGGCTGGGAATTCCCACGATCCGAGACAGGACCGTGCAAGCGGCCCTGAAACTGGTACTGGAGCCGATCTTCGAGGCGGATTTCCGCCCGTGTTCCTACGGGTTCCGCCCGAACCGTCACGCGCAGGACGCGGTGACCGAGACGTGGCACCTGGCCACCAACTCCTACGAGTGGGTGGTCGAGGGCGACATCGAGGCCTGCTTCGACCGGATCGACCACACGGCCCTGATGGGCCGGGTGCGCCGCCGGATCGGAGACAGACGCGTCTTGGACCTGGTCAAGGCCTTCCTGAAAGCCGGGATACTCGACGGCGACGGCCAGACCTGGGAGAGCGACGTCGGCACTCCGCAGGGCGGCATTCTTTCTCCGTTGCTGGCCAACGTGGCGCTGTCGGTTCTGGACGAGCACTTCGATCAGTGAGCATTTTCAAAGTTTGTTTTTCTAGATTCCCTCCTGTTCCAGGACGAAGACGGCCTGGGTGAACTCGCCGACCCGGCGTGGGCAGCC
>NZ_KB891161.1 GCF_000373365.1 Parafrankia discariae | reverse complement strand
TGTCAGCCCCGCATCCATCTAGATCAAGCTCCCAACCCGCCCTCGTCACTGGTTAACAGACATCCTCTGCCTCGAACCAGCTTGGCAGGTAGGGCCGGGTCGGTCACGGTCATCGGCGGCCGGACCACCGACAGCAACACCCCCGCGCCCACCAAAGCGCCGAGCAGTCGCTCCGCCTTCGCGGTTGCGGCGGCCTGATTCTCGGCCACCGTCGCGGCCAGCTCCTGGAACGGGATCGGGGCACGGGCCTTCTCCACCGCCACCCGCACCGGGGCAGTCAGGGTGATCTCAACATCCCACACCCGGTCACCTTCGACGCGTGCACAGGGCAGCACCCACACCCCGCCCCGCCGATACCCCAGCGTGTTCGTCATGACCGTGACCCCGCGCAGCACCACTAGGTCCCGCTCCGTCACCGCTGTGTATGCGGCGACGGAGCGGTCGTCGAGGCGGACCACCTCGTGATGCTGGTCGCCCCACCAGAGCGCCGCGCGGGGGCCGAACGTGAGGGGAGCTACACCGGCGAACCTGCCGAACGGCGTGGGCCGGGTCGTCCACCGCAGCAGATACCGCACGGTCGTCTCCACCAGACGCCGCGCCCTGCGCGCTGGCATCGGCTCCTGGGCAAGCACGTGGGTGATCTGAGTGGCCAGGTCAGGGGCGGCCTGCTCGACAGCCGCCGCGAACTCCGGCAACGCCCACACCTCCCGCAGCCACTCCAGCCACTCATCGGGCTGGTTCGCGGTCAGATCGGGCCACGCGGGCAGCGTCAGATCTCGGGGGTAGGAAGCAGCCCTGATCAACGCCGCGTGGGCAGCTTGATACATGTCTGGCTCCGCGTCACTGAAGGGGCGGAGCGCCCGGCCAGAGTAGGCCGGGCGCTCCTAGGGCAGCGGGTTCAGCTGCCGTCGGCCTTGGTCGTGCAGGCATCCGACTTCGTGTTGCCCGAGCCGCAGTTGTCGTCGGTGCCGGTGGCGTGCGGACTCGCGACGGGCCCGGCGTCGACCAGGCGCAGGTCCAGTTCGTACTCGTCGTCCATCAGGTGGTTCCCTTCTCCTCGGGAGTGAAGGTCAGGACGAGGCGGCTGTGCCGCTTGTCCAGAACCGCCCCCTCCGGCACGTCGCCGTCGGGGGTATGCGCGGGAAGAACGTGCAGCACCGGAGGCGGGCAGCCCGCATCCACCCACGCACGCATGTGCTCGACCATCCGCCCGGCCGCCGCTGCGGCCCCCGTCCCGTGGGCGCATGCGCCGAGATCGAACCGCCGGTCAGTCCAGCGCAGCGCCGACCGGTAGGCCAGCGTGCTGGCCTCCAACGTGGCCGGGACGGCGAACCGCCACGAAGGCGTAACGACGCCAGCCGTGACCGCTTCCTCCTGCGCGGCGAGGACGACGAACTGCTCCGCCTCCCGTCGCGGCCGGGTCGCCAGCCACAGATCGAGGTCGGACAGATCAGTGCGGGGCGGCAGGCTCACCCCGGCCCACACCTGCTCGCGTGGCGTCGTGAGGAGACCAGCGACCGCAGCCGCATCGACGTGTTGACCCTCATCCAGCCGCAGGTGCACACCATCCGCGATGTCGGCGTAGCGCACCTCACGGGCGCCGGCGCCCTGCATCGAAACGAACCCGCACAACCGCTGACTCACGCTGACCAGGCGGCCCTCGCGGCGCCGCAACGCCCACGACCGGGTCATCCCGAACGTACGGAGCGGCAGTACCAGCACACCCCCATCGGTGAGCTGATCAGGCCACGCAGGCGGGATGTCCCATGCGCCGACCGTGACGATGATCAGGTCGAAGGAGCGGCTCGGCGCGATCGGGTGCTCGGCGTCCGCGCAGACCACGGTGACGTCGTCGTAGCCGGCCGCCGCCAGGCAGGAAACCGCCCGGTCGGTCACCTCGGGGTCGATGTCGACCGTCGTGACCAATCCCGACGGGCCGACGAGTTCCCGCAGCAGCGAGGCGTTGTAGCCACCGCTGCCGATCTCCAGGACGTGGCGGCCATCCAGCCCATCGAGCGCGTCTGCCGCCTGACCCAGCATCCGTCCGATCAGGAACGGGGCCGACACCGAACTGATCGCTTCGTCGCCGCGCATCTTCTTCAGGACAGCTTCGTTCTCATACGCCTGTTCCAGCGGAAGGCCCGGCGTGAACAGCTCACGAGGAACAGCCCGCATCGCCGCCTCCACCTCCGGGCGCGGCGAGCAGCCTTCCGCCGCCTGATCGGCAACGAACTGATCGACCATCGCGTGACGGAACCGCTCACTCTCGCTACTCATGGTGCCGACGCTCATCCTTGAGATTCCTCTCCCGATGCGTGCGAGCCGCCGCGGTCCGGGCGGCCCCCGGCATTCCAACAGGCCGGTAATCAGCTACCGGTTCTGCCTCGTACTCGCCGTACCTCACCGCGGCCACGAAGGCAGCCCACGCTCCCGGGGTCACCCCAACCGGCACCCGGCCGAGCGACGACCGGATCAGCACGAGGGTCGGGCCCCGGGCGACTTCGACCGCGTCCACCGCCGTCGGATGGGGCGTCGACGGCTGCTGCCACGACGAGACGAAGTCCGGGGCGGAGCGCGGGACGCACACGAGGAGTCCTTTCTGGTGAGGCCGCCTGCCCTGGCGGAGTTGGTCGGCACCAGGGCAGGCGGCGGTCATGGCCACCCCGCCCGCGGCACGGTCGGGCAACGCGGGCGGGGTGGTGGACGGGCCGCTTGTGGGAAGTGCGACCCCCGTTTCAGGGCCCGGCTGGCACTCGGCAGCCGAGGTCGACCGGCGCGACGCGGTGATGAGGCAGCCCCCGGCCGCGGGCGTACAGATCGGCGTCGGCGGGGCTACGGAAGTCCGGCTCGCCGACGATGATCCGGACAACCCGGCCGTTCGCGTCCAGCTCGACCACACCCCAGTCCGGGTGCGGTGTCCGGCGTGGGAGGGATGGGGAGGGAGCCGCGTCGCCGGCCGGTCCGGGCTCCCTCCCCACGGCCGCGCCGGGCTGCCCAGGTGCGTCGTCGGGCCTGGGGTGATCGGCGTGGCCGATGTCGGCGGACATCCGGCCGACGGACCTGCCTGGCGCTTCCGTGGACGAGTGCACGATGCGCTCCTCTGCTGATCCGGGAACGTGGCCGGCGTGAGAAATAGTCAAGACTTGTGGATGGTGATCGTTAGGCGGCTTGGGTGATGGGTGTGGTGGTGGGGCGTTCGACGAGCTGGCCGCCTTCGAAGA
>NZ_KB891160.1 GCF_000373365.1 Parafrankia discariae | reverse complement strand
CCTGCGCCGGCCGGTGCTGTTCGCGGCCGCCACGGAGCGGTTGCTGGCGGCGGGGTTCCGGCACTTCACCGAGGTCAGCCCACACCCCGTGCTGACCCTGGCGGTGGAGCAGGTCGCGGCGCAGGCCGGCCCGGTGGCGGTGTGGGGCACGCTGCGTCGCGGCGCGGACGACACCGCCGCGCAGCTGCGCGCGCTCGCCCAGGCCTGGACGCGGGGCGCCCCGGTAGCCTGGCCGGCCTGGTTCACCGGCACCGGCACCGGAGCCCGGCGCCTGCCCGACCTGCCGACCTACGCCTTCCAGCACCAGAACTACTGGCTGGCACCGGGCAGCGCCGCCGCCGACCTGGGCAGCGCCGGCCTGACCGAGGCCGGCCATCCGCTGCTGGGCGCGGTCGTGCCGCTGCCCGACTCGGACACGGTCGTCTTCACCGGCCGGCTGTCGCTCGCCGACCAGCCGTGGCTCGCCGACCACGGCGTGCTCGGCACGTCGCTGGTGCCCGGGGCCGCCCTCGTCGAGCTCGCGCTGCGGGCCGGTGAGGAAACCGGCACCCCGGTCGTCGACGAGCTGATCCTGCGGGCACCGCTCATCCTCCCCGAGGACGGCGCCGTCCAGCTGCGGGTGACCGTCGCGGAGCCGGCCCCGGCGGACGGGCGGCGCGCCGTGTCCGTGTACTCGCGGCGCGACGGCGGCGTCGACGGTGCCGGGGGTGTCGGGGGAGACCCGCTGTGGACCCTGCACGCCACCGGCGCCCTGCGGCCCGCCCCGGAGCCCGGAACCTCGCAGTCCGGAACCCCGCAGTCCGGAACCCCGGCGGCTGACGCCGCGCCGGACGAGGCATGGCCGCCGGCGGAAGCACGGCCGGTCGACATCACGGGGCTCTACCCCTCCCTCGCCGAGACCGGACTCGTCTACGGCCCGGTCTTCCAGGGACTGCGGCGCGTCTGGCGGCGTGGCGACGAGGTGTTCGCCGAGGTGCGCCTCCCTGAGCCGGCGCCGGGCTTCGGCATCCACCCGGCGCTGCTGGACGCGAGCCTGCACGCGCTGGCCGCCGGCACGCTCACCCGCAGCCCCGGCGACGAGCACCCCGCGCGGGACGAGGACGGTGGCGTGCTGCTGCCGTTCGTCTTCGCCGGGGTTCGCCTGCACGCCGTCGACGCCTCCGCGCTGCGGGTCCGCCTCGCGCCGGCGGACGGCACCGGCACCGTGCGGCTGCGTGCCACCGACGAGACCGGCCAGCCTGTGATCGACGTGGCCGCGCTGACCGTCCGCCCCGTCACCGCCGGGCAGCTCACCACCGACGACCGGACCGGCACCGCCGCCCGGTCGCTGTACACCCTGGACTGGGCCACCGTCCCCCTGGACCGGATCACCGCGCCGGCACCCGCCGCCCCGGATCCCCGTTGGGCCACGGTGCCGCTCGCGGCCGGCCTGGAGGGCGTCGACCAGCCACCGGACGTCCTCCTGCTGGACTGCTCCGGCACCGGAGCCGGGAACGGTGCCGGGATTCCTGACGCGGAGCTGGTGCGGGCGCACACGGCGCGGGTGCTCCGCGTGCTGCAGGAATTCGTCACCGAGCCACGCTGGGCGGACACCCGGCTGGTCGTGCTGACCGAGGGGGCGGTCGCCGCCGGGCCGGCCGACGGCGTGCCCGGCCTGGCCGGGGCGACGGTCTGGGGGCTGCTCCGCTCCGCGCAGTCCGAGCACCCCGGCCGGCTGACCGTCATCGACGTGGACGGCCCGGCCGCCCGGGACCTCGTCCCCGCCGCGGTCGCCGCCGGGCATCCGCAGGTGGCGCTGCGCGCCGACGGCGCACTGGTGCCCCGGCTCGCCCACGCGCCGTCCGGCGGCGAAAGCCCGTCATCCGCCAGCGCGAAGACGCCGTCCGGCGGCGAGGAGGCATCCGCCGGGCCGGGCCGTCTCGGCGGTGGGACGGTGGTGCTCACCGGGGCCACCGGAACGCTCGGCGCGCTGTTGGCCCGCCATCTCGTCGCCGCGTACGGCGTCCGGGACCTGCTGCTGCTCAGCCGGCGCGGCCCCGACGCCCCCGGCGCCGCGGACCTGCTGCGCGACCTCACCGCGGCCGGCGCCACCGCGCGGCTGCTCGCCTGCGACGTCACCGACCGCGCGGCGCTCACCGCCGCCCTCGCCGGGGCCGACGTCACGGCGGTCCTCCACAGCGCGGGGGTGCTCGACGACGCGGTCCTCACCTCGCTGACCGCCGAGCGGCTCGAGCCGGTGCTGCGGGCCAAGGTCGACGCGGTGCTCAACCTGCACGCCGTCACGGCGGACCGGCCACTGGCCGCCTTCGTCACGTTCTCCTCGGCGGCCGGGATCCTCGGCACCGCCGGCCAGGGCAACTACGCGGCCGCGAACGCCTTCCTCGACGCGTTCACCGCCTACCGCCGGGCGCGGGGCCTGCCGGCGGCGTCGCTCGCCTGGGGACTGTGGCGGACGGACACCGGCATGGCCGGCGACCTGGCCGAGCGCGACCTGCGGCGGATGCGCCGCGCCGGCGTCCTGCCGCTGGACGCGGCGCAGGGCCTGGCACTGTTCGACGCCGCGCTGGTGGCCGACCTCGGTGTCACCGTGCCGATCACGCTGGACGTCCCGGCGTTGCGTGCCGCGGCCGAGGCGGACCTGCTCCCGCCGATCCTGCGCGGGCTGGTCCGCACCGGACCGCGCCGGGCCACCGCCTCCGCCACCGGCGGCGGAGGTGGCGCGGACCGGACGGCGCTCGCCGGCCGCCTGGCCGGGCTGGGCCGGGGCGAGCGGGAACAGCTCGTGCTCGAACTCGTCCGCGGCAACGCCGCCGCCGTGCTCGGCCTCCCCTCGGCCGGTGCGATCGACCACGCCCGTGCCTTCCGCGACCTCGGCTTCGACTCGCTGACCGCCGTCGAGCTGCGCAACCGGCTCCAGTTCGCCACCGACCTGACGCTGCCCGCCACGCTCGTCTTCGACTACCCCAACGCGCACGTGCTCGCCCGCCACCTGCTCGCCGAGATCGAGGGCGGCACCGGCACCGACGGCGCCGGCGCGCCCGTGGCGACCGTCCGGCGGGAACCCGACGAGCCGATCGCGGTCGTGGGGATGGCGTGCCGCTTCCCGGGTGGGGTCGGCTCACCGGAGGAGCTGTGGGGGCTGGTGCGGGGTGGGGTGGACGCGATCGGTGGTTTCCCGGTGGATCGTGGGTGGGAGGTGTCGGGGGATTTCGCGCAGGCGGGTGGTTTTCTGTATGACGCGGCGGGTTTTGATGCGGG
>NZ_KB891159.1 GCF_000373365.1 Parafrankia discariae | reverse complement strand
TGCGACAACTACGCACCGCACCTGTCGACCCGGGTCGATGGGCGGGTCGGGGTGTGGGCGGCGGCGAACAACGTCGAGATCGCCTACACCCCGACCAACAGTTCATGGCTGAACCGGATCGAGGCCCAGTTCACCGCCCTGCGCTACTTCGCGCTCGACGGCACCGACCACCGCAACCACCGGGCCCAGGCATCGATGATCCGCCGCTACCTCGGCTGGCGGAACCGCCACGCCNCGGACAAGAAACTCCGCACCATCGTCGCCAAGGCGAACGTTGCCTGATGCGGCACTAGCGGGCGGTGCCCAGCTCCCGCAGCCGCAGGCCGGCGCCGGGGTCGACCCCGAGGGCGAGGGCGACGTAGCTGCCCGCGAAGTCGATCAGGCCGATCAGGGAGGCCAGGCGCTCCAGCGGTGCCGCGCCCTCCGCCCGCAGCTCGGTGACGCCGACGCCGTGCTCCCCCGCCAGGAGGACGGCCCGCTCCGCCGCGCGGGTGATCTCGGGATGCTCGCCGGCGGGATCACGCAGCAGGATCAGCCGAAGCCGCACGACGGCCTCGTCCTCGACCCGGTCGCGGAAGAAGTCCGCCAGGTCGTCGGCGTCGCCGCCGCCGTCACCGCCGGCGGCCGACCCGGGCCCACCGTTGCCGGACCCGAAAGCTCCGCGGAACAGCGCGACCTGCTCCTCAGCCGGATGCGGCAGCGCTCCGACCAGCGCGGGGTAGCCCGCGTTCACCGCGAGCACACCCGCGGCCCGGGTGGCGGCGACCTCGGTCAACCGGGTCGTGCCCCACCACAGCGGCAGGGCACCGGCCAGTTCGAGGGCCAGGGTCTTCGCCGGGTTGACGAACGACTCGCTCGTCGGCCGGCACCTGGTCGCCAGCGCCTCCAGACGCACGGCGGCGGCCTCGATCGCGGCCTCGCCCTCGCGGTGCACGCCGAGCGCCGCCGCGGCGGCGAGCAGCGGGACGGCCAGCGACCACAGCCCGGTGTGCGCCGGCCGGGCGTCGGGCAGCGCCACGAACGGCGCCCTGGCCAGCTCGGCGAGATGGGACAACGGGGAGTCGACCGGACCGACGACGGCCAGCCGGCAGCCTCGCCGGTGCGCCTCCTCGACGGCCGAGAGGGTCTCCGCGGAGGTACCGGACACGGACACGGCGAGGACTACGTCAGCCACGCCGGCCCAACCGGGCAGCCCGTGCCGACGGTGCGCGATCACCGGCACCGGTGCGGCCTGCCCGGCGACGGCGTCGAGGACGTCCCCGGCGAGCGCCGAGGCGCCCACCCCGACGACCACGACCGCGCGGGGCCGGCCGTCGGCCGCGAGCGACCCGACACCGGCCTCCTGCGCCAGTCGCCAGCTCTCCCGGACCTGACGCGCCGCCGAGGCCGTGTTCGGGAGCAGGTTGAGCGTGTCCGCGGCCTCGAGCCGACGTGTGTCGTCCAGGAGGGGTTCGTCGACGTTCACGCGGGCCGCGTGGCGCCGGTCAGGACGAGGATCCGGCCGCGGCCGGGAACGGCTTCGCCTCGTCGAGCAGCATCACCGGGATGTCGTCGCGGACCGGGAAGGCCAGGCCACACGACTCGCAGACCAGCACGGGAGCGCCGTCCAGCGTCTCCTGCCGCAGCGGAGCATGCTCCGGGCACGGGCAGGCGAGGATCTCCAGCAACAGGGGGTCGAGGCTCATCAGGAGTTCTCCCTTCCACCGCGGATGCAGACGAGGATGTCGTCACGCAGCCGGCACATCGTGGCATCATCGCGCCCCTCGACGTTCAGGCGCAGCAGTGGCTCGGTATTGGACGGCCGGAGGTTGAACCACGACCCGTCGGCCAGCGACACGGTCAGCCCGTCCATGTGGTCGATGTCGACCGCGCGGGCGGCGTAGGCCTTCTCGACCTCGTCCATCGCCACGCCGGCGTCGGCGACCTCGGAGTTGATCTCCCCGGAGGCCGCGTAGCGGGCGTAGCCGCCGAGCAGGCCGGACAGCGGGCCGTCCTGCCCGCCGAGCGCGGCCAGCACGTGCAGGGCCGCGAGCATGCCGGAGTCCGCGCGCCAGAAGTCGCGGAAGTAGAAGTGACCGGAGTGCTCGCCGCCGAACACCGCGCCGGTGCGGGCCATCTCGGCCTTGATGAACGAGTGGCCGACGCGGGTGCGCACCGGGGCGCCGCCGCGCTCGGTCACCAGCTCGGGGACGGCCCGGCTGACGATCACGTTGTGGATGATGGTCGCGCCCGGCTCGCGACGCAGCTCGCGCTCGGCGACCAGCGCGGTGATGACCGACGGGGAGACGATCTCGCCGCGCTCGTCGACGACGAAGCAGCGGTCGGCGTCACCGTCGAAGGCGAGCCCGATGTCCGCGCCCGCGGAGCGCACGGCGGCCTGCAGGTCACGCAGGTTCTCCGGCTCGATCGGGTTGGCCTCGTGGTTCGGGAACGAGCCGTCGAGCTCGAAGTACATCGGGGTGACGGTCAGCGGCAGCCCGTCGAACACCGCCGGGACGGTCAGCCCGGCCATGCCGTTGCCGGCGTCCACGACGACCTTCAGCGGGCGGATCCGGCTCAGGTCGACCAGCGAGCGCAGGTGGCGCGCGTAGTCGTCGCGCAGGTCGCGGGTGGTGACGGTGCCCGGCCGGCCGGTGTGGGCCGGCACGCCGGCCTCGATCAGCGCCCGGATCTCCGCCAGGCCGGTCTGCTGCCCGATCGGCGCCGCGCCGGCCCGGCACAGCTTCATGCCGTTGTACTTCGCCGGGTTGTGCGAGGCGGTGAACATGGCACCGGGCAGGTCCAGCGAGCCGGCCGCGAAGTAGAGCAGGTCGGTCGACCCGAGACCGGCGGCGATGACGTCCGCGCCCTGGCTGGTGGCGCCGTCCGCGAAGGCCGCCGCCAGCGGGACGGAGGACTCGCGCATGTCGTGGGCGGTGACGATCCGGTCTGCTCCGAGCAGCCGGACGAACGCCGCGCCGGTGGCCCGGGCCACCTCCGCGTCGAACTCGGACGGCACCACACCTCGCACGTCGTATGCCTTGAAGATCCGTGAGAGGTCGTGCACCCCGTAACCACCTTCCCTGACCGGCGTCGATCGACCGGGTTGACCTTATCCGGCCGGGGTGACATCTCCGTCAGCGCCTTGCCGCGCGGGGCGGGGATCAGGCGGGACGGCAGGCCTGCGCGGCCAGACGGGGCGGTCAGGTGTGAGCGGTCAGGTGTGAGCGGTCAGGCGGAGGTCACGACGGACTCGGCACCGCACGCAGATGGCCGCGGCCACGGCCACCGGGGCCACCGGGGCCACCGGGCCCGCCGGGCGGCACCGCGCCGGGACCGGCAGGACCGGTCGGCCCGGTCGGCGGCTCCGACCCACGGCGCGAGGCGGAGTCACGCACGGCGTCGGCGAGCGCCTCGATGTCGTCGGACGTCGGCTCCTGGCCGGCCTGTTGCTGCTCGGCCTGCTCGGCCTCGATCCGGACCACGGCCCAGCCGAGCGGCACGGTCAGCCGGTCGGCATGGACCCCACACAGGTCATACGAGTGCGGCTCGACGAACGGCGACAGCGGACCGAGTACGGCGGTGGACTCCGCGTAGGCGTAGGTGAGCGTGGCGATCGCGGCCGCGGAACAGGCCGAGCGGGAGCAGCGCCGAGGCTTCACGTTCCGGACGGTAGACCCCGGAACGGGCGACGGCCACCACCGCCCGCCGTGTCGCGCACCGACAGAGGTCACTGTGACGCAGTGGTTATCGCTCGGTTGCTCCACGCACACAATTACACCAGAACGCCGCACTCGCTTCGACCAAAACCGCCTTCTGACGCCGTGTCGATCCTGGTCGGGCTCTCCTAGGTGGGGGGTGAGCGGGGGTGCGGGCGGGGGTGCGGGCCCGATCGCGCCCTTCGTCGCGCCGCCGCGGTGATCGCCGAACGGACCCGGCGTTACCCTGGCACGATGGCCGAACCAGCCAGCACGCCCAGGGTGCGCTTCCCCGCGGCCGCACGCCCGATCCCCGCCCGTCGGCGGCGGGACAGGCGAGGCCGCGGCATGCGTGGCACGCTCCTGCCCCCGGACGTGCCCGCCTACGCCACCCGCGGTGAACGTTTCGACGACCTGGTCCTGGACGCGGTCGAGCACCTGGACCACCGGTGGTCCGCCGAGCTCGCCGACGTCGAGTTCGCCGTCGAGGACGTGCCGCCGATCACGGTGACCGACGACAACATCCCGCTGGCGCACTACCAGCCGGCGTCCGGCAAGGGCCGCTCGGCCACGCCGCGGCGGATCGTCGTCTACCGGCGCCCGCTCGAGGCGCGCGCCGTCGACAACGAGGACCTCGCCGAGCTCGTCCTCGACGCGATCATTCACGAGGTCGCCGAGATGATGGACGTCGACCCGGCAGTGATCGACCCCGAAGGCCATGGCTGGGGCGACGAGGAGTAGGACCCACCACGAGAGCCACCCGACGGGCTCAGAGCCGCTCACGACCGCCGACGCGGGGACGGAGACAAGCGTGACCATCGGGGAGACCACACCAGCCCATACCGGGACACCGGCCAACACCGGGATGTCCGTTCGGAGGTGGGACGCGCGCGCCGGCCGCCCGGCGGGCGCGCCGCGCGGGGCCCCGCCGCCACGCGCCCCGGTCCGCATCCTGGAGCTGCACGGCCGGGCCCAGCGCTACGCCTGGGGCTCGCCGACCGCGATCCCCGACCTGCTGGACGTCCCGTCCGACGGGGAGCCCGTCGCCGAGCTGTGGCTGGGTACCCACCCCCAGGCCCCGGCCGAGGTCGTGGACACCGCGACCGCGGGCCGGCGGGCGGCCGCCGAGCTGGTCGGCGAGCTGCCCTTCCTGCTGAAGGTGCTCGCCGCCGACAAGGCCCTGTCGCTGCAGGTCCACCCGAACGCCGAGCAGGCGCGCGCCGGCTTCGACGCCGAGCGGGCCGCCGGGATCGCCCCCGACGATCCGCGCCGCCGCTACCGGGACCGCAACCACAAACCCGAACTGATCGTGGCCCTGACGCCGTTCCGGGCCCTCGCCGGCATCCGGGCGCCGGGCGCCACCCGCGCGATCGCGCGCGGGCTCGGCCATCCCGGCCTGATCGCCGCGTTCGCGCCGCTGGCGACCGATCCGACCGGCGGCGCCACCCAGGTGCTGCGCAGCCTGCTGACGCTGCCCCCGCAGGCCGGCGAGGAGCTGGCCGCCGGAGTGGTCGCCGCCGCCGAACGGGTCTCCCCCGACGCGGACGAGCAGCTGCGCCGCGCGGCCGAGCTCGTCCTACTGCTCGCCGAGACCCATCCGGGGGACGTCGGCATCGCCGCGGCGCTGCTGCTCAACGACGTCACGCTGCGTCCCGGTGAGGGCCTGTTCCAGCCGGCGCGGCTGCTGCACGCCTACGTCCAGGGCGTCGGGATCGAGATCATGGCCACGTCGGACAACGTCCTGCGCGGCGGCCTGACCCCGAAGCACATCGACGTCGACGAGCTGCTGCGCGTCCTCGACCCGCGCCCCACCAGCGCGCCGGTGCTCACCCCGCGCCCGCTGGCGACCGGGCCCGGCGGCCAGCTGCGGGCCTGGGACGTCCCGGTGGACGACTTCGTCCTGCGTGAGGCCGTCTGCACCGGTGGCAGCGTGGCGGTCCCCGACACGTGCGTGCTGTTGGCGGTGGAGGGCAGCGTCGAGGTCGCGGGCACGGACCTGGCGGGCTCGCCGCTGGCGCCGATGACCCTGCGTCGCGGCGGCTCGGCGCTGGTGACCGGCCCGGCGGCTCTGACCCTCACCGGCACGGGCCGGGTCTTCGCCGCGGGCTCACGCGGCTGAGCCCGGCCCGGCGGAGTCCCGTCAGGCGGCGGGCACCCGCGGGTGCCGATCACCAGGCCGCACGCGGATCGGCCAGCGGCGCCGGCCCGTAGCGGTAGCGCCACGTGCCGGTGAGCGCTACGACGGCCGAGACGGTCCGGGGTACCGGAGCCGTCACCACGTCCGCCGACCGCGGCGCGGTGCCGAGGACCTGGCTGGCGACGAGCGGGCCGCCCGTGCCGACGACCCGCGCGCCGACGGGGCCCGCCGGCAGCGGCGCCAGCACCGCCCGGCCCGCGCCGACCTCGAACGGGCGGCCGTCCACCCAGGCGGTGGCGGCCCGCTCCGGCGCGACCAGGACGAGCGCGCCGGCCGTCCACGCCGGTACCGGTGCCGCCCCGACGACCAGGCCCGACGGTGTCGGCCCGACGGCGCCCGGAGCACCGACGACGGCGCCCGCCCACCGGGGCCGCTCGGGAACGACCCCGGCGACCCAGGTCCGGCCGCCCGGCGGGCCGCCGCCCGGCACCCCGGCGGCCGGCGCGGCCGGGCCGGTGGGCAGGCCGAGCGCCGCGACGATCCCGCCCCCGTCCGTCGACTCGACCAGCAGGGCGGACGGCGCCGCCGCGGTCAGCGTGACCGGGCGGCGCAGCGCCGCGCCGGCCGGGATCCGCACGGCCTCCAGGCCGACCGGGGTGTGGTGGCCCGAGGCGGTGATCACACTGACGCGCACGGTCGCCGCCGCCGCGGGAGCGCAGAGCACCAGATCGGCGGTGGGTGAGCCGGTGGCCGCCGCCCCAGCGCCGCCGGCTCCGGCGGGAGTGAGGAACCCGCCCAGCAGCACCCTGGTGGCCGGACCGGCGGCCGGCGGCACGGGCGTGGCCGCCGCCGGCCCGGAGCCACTCGCCCGGTCGACCAGCCAGCTCAGCACCCGCCCGCTGTGCACGTCGACGTCGACGGCGGTCGCGGTCGCCTCGGGGGCGAGCTCGGCCAGCCGCCGGCCGACCGTGCGCCCGACCGGAACGGTCACCTCCACCCGGGGGGCGGTCCGGCCCGACGACACGGCACCCACGCTGAGCCGGGCCGGCCGCGGGCCGGTGTTCGTCCAGTACAGGACGGGATCGCGGCCGGCGACGGTGGCCGGGCCGGCGAACCACGTCCGGGCGCGGGACTGTTCGCAGCGGGCCCGTAGTGGTCCCGCTCCCGACCCCGGGGAGGTGACGGTCGCGGTGAGGCCGGCCGCGGCGGAACCCGTCGCGGCGAGCCGCAACGGGCCACCGGCCGGCCCCGGCGCCACCGACTGCCCGCTGTCCGGGCTCGGGGCTGGGGCTGGGGCTGGGGCCAGGCCCAGCGCTGAGGCTGGCGCGGGGGCGGCGGCTGGGCGCGGCAGGTAGAGCAGTTCGTCGTGCTGGCGGTCGCCGCCGAGCAGCACCCCGCCACCGGACGGCCGGACCACACCGTCGGGCCCCGAGCCACGCACGACGTCCAGCAGCTGGGGCACCTGCCCGGTCAGGCCGAGGTCCGGGCAGACAAGGGTGGCCGCGGTGACCGGCGCGGGGACGGCCGCGGGCGGGCTGGGCCCCCCTGTGGCGAGCAGGGCCGCGACCACGCCGACCAGGCAGACCAGCCCGACCGGCACCATGATCCGCTTCACGTGGTCTCCGCCCGGATGCCCGCCGCGCGCCGGCCACGGCGCCGTCGCGGGACGGCGGCCAGGGGACCCGCGGCCAGCAGACACACCCCGGCGGCGGCCGTCGCCAGCACGGCGGCGCGATGGCGGTGATGATCGTAGGAGACCTCGAGCAGACCGCCGCGGGTCGGCAGGACGAACGCCTGCGCCCAGCCGTCCGCGACCGCCGCGGGCAGGGGCGCGCCGTTCAGGGTCGCCCGCCAGCCCGGATCGGCGGGTTCGGTGAGCACCACCCGGCGCCCCGCGGCGCCGCCGGGCAGCCGGGTCGATCCGGCCGGCCCGGGCGAGCCGAGCCGGACCAGGAGCTGGTCGGCACCGGCACCGGCACCGGTTTCGGAGCCGGCGGCCACCGGGCGCCACAGCAGCACGTCGGGGCCGCGCTTCTCCCGGGAGAGGCCGTCGACCGCGTCGAGGGCGGCCACCAGCGCCGGGTCGGCCGAACCCGCCGGGACGACGACCGCGGTCACCCCGAAGGCCGGCAGCGCGGCGGCGGCGTCCGGGAGGCCGGCGGAGATGTCCGACACGAGCACCGCCAGCGCCCGGTCGGCGGGCGCGGGCCGGTGCGCCACCGCGGCCGGGAACCTGGGGCCGCCCTGGGCGGCCAGGCTGTACGCGACCGGCGCCGACGGACCGGACCGGCGCAGCACCAGGACGCGCGCGCCCGGACCGCCCGTCCGGCTCAGCGCGACGACCGCGCGGGCCGGGCCGTCCTGGGCGGGGCCCGGAATCGGCGTCGCGGTGGCCAGGCCGGCGGCGAACGCCAGCACACACCCGCCGAGCAGGACCACCCCGACCCGGCGCGCACCACGCGCCGCCCGCGCGCGCCGCCGCGAGCCCACCCGCGGGCCGCCCGCACCGCCGGCGAGCGCCGCGCCGGCGGCCACCAGGAGCCCGGCGCAGGCGAGTCCGTACTGCGCGCCGACCCACCCGCCGACGAGGCCGGCCGCGGTCGGGACCGCGCCGTCCGACCAGGCGTTGGCGATCGGCGCCGCCAGCGCGATCATGATCACAGCCGCCGTGACGAGTGCCCAGCCGGCGGCCACCCCGCCGATGCCGGGCGAGGCCCGGCGGCCGAGCAGCCGGGAACCGCCGGTGAGCAACAGACACAGCGCCGCGAAGAGGCAGAGCGCGGTGGCCCTCCCCGCGCCGCCGGGAGCGCCGGCCACCAGGCCGGTCAGTTCCGCGCCGGGCAGGGGTGGCACAGCGGCGAGCCACCACCCGGCGCCCCCCGTGACGAAGCCGGGCAGCAGGGGGACCGCTCCCGCGATCAGCACACCGGTCACCGGCACCGCCAGCGACCGCGTGTCCGACGGCCGTGACCCGCGGACGGCCCAGGCCGCCACGGGCAGGCCGACCAGCGCGACCGGGGCCAGCACCGGCGCGCACGCGAGGACGACGGCCAGCGAGACGGCGAGCCGCCAGCCCGCCCGGCCGGTCGCCACGGCACCACCGGTAGCCATGACACCGCCGGCCGCCACGACACCGCCGGCCGCCACGGCACCGCCGGCCGCCACGGCCCGGTCCGTTCGGCCGCGGAGGAACTCGTCCCCCGCCGCGAGAACGGCGGGCAGAACCGCCAGTGCGGCGGCGGTCTCGATCCGGCCGGTCAGCACCGATCCCGTGACCGGCGGGGACACCCCGTACAGGGCCGCCAGGCCGAGCCGCAGGCGGCCCGCGACGACGAGCCGTCCCGCGGCCCGGTACGCCAGGTAGGCCGCCGCCGCCGGGGCGAGGGCGAGCAGCATCGAGCAGGTCGCGGCCACGTCGAGACCGACCGGGGCGGTGGCGGACGACAGCGCGGCGAGCAGGGCCGTCCAGGGTGGCGCCGAGCCCGGCCAGCCGAGCGCGCCGCCCGCGGAGCCCTGCCAACCGGACCACACCGCGGACCACAGTTCGCCGGCGCGCCCGGGCAGCGGCACGCCGCCGCCGACGGCGTCCGGCGGCAGCCGGCGGACGGCCAGGCCACCCACCCCGAGCAGCAGGGCCAGCACCGCCGCGAGCGACCGCGATGGAGCGACCGCGTGGGGGACGCCCGGCGCCCGGTCGACGACCGCGCGGACCACCGGGCGAGCCGGCAGCAGCTCGCGCACGGCGCGCCGTGGCACCGCCGTGGCACCGCCGAACCGGACCCGCATCCGGAGCAGGGCCCGCGGGCCGGCGAGGACCGCGCCGAGGATCCACAGTTCGGTCAGGGCATGGCGCCACCGGCCGCGGGAACGCGGGTCCGTCGGCCTCCCGTCAGCCCGGGGCGGGCGGAGCAGGCGGGCTCCGACCCGCGTCACGCCCGCGGCCACGAACGCGAGCACCGCCGGCCCGAGGAGGGGGGCCGCCGTCAGCGCGAGCCGCACCCGGGCCCCCGCGACCCTCCCGGCACGGTCGCCAGCGCGGGCGACAGCGGGCGCTTCGGCGAGAGGCCCACCAGTCAGAGGCCCACCAGCCGGGGGCCCGTCGACCACGGGTCCGTCTACCAGGCGTCTGGTGACGATCCGGGTGTTGACGAGGGGGGTGTCGGTGCGTGCGGGGGGCGTGAGCAGCACCACCGCCGGAGGCACGACGACGACCCGCAGGCCCGCCCGCGCCGCGCGGGCACCGAGATCCAGATCGAGGCCGGCGGTCATGTCCGCGGCCAGGCCGCCGAGCCGCTCCCAGGCCGAGGCCCGCACGAGCATCCCCGCGCAGGAGACGGCCAGCACGTCGCGCACGGCGTCGTGCTGTCCGTCGTCGGGCGCGCCCGGGACGACACCGGTGATCCGCCGGCCGGCCCGGTCGACCGTCACGCCGGCCTCGACCAGGGACTCCGGTCGGGCGGCGTCAAGCACCTTGGGACCGAGGACCGCGGCGCCCGGGTCGACCCGGGCGTAGGTGAGCAGCCGCTCCAGGGCGTCGGGCAGCGGCCGGACACCATCGTGGATCAGCCAGTAGAACGTGTCGGGAGCGCCACCCAGCCCGCCGTGCCGGATGCCGGCCGCGACCGCGACCGCGAAGGACGTCCCCGGAGGCAGGTTCAGGATCGCGGCCCGCGGCGTGTCGACCGGCGGCGCGGGGATGGCGCCGGCCCGCTGCCCAGGGGCTGTGTCGGCCCGTTGCTCGGGGATCGCCGAGCCGCCGAGCCGGACGACCACGATCCGCTCGGGCGGGCGGGTCGACGCGGTCAGCGCGGCCACCAGGCCCGCCCGGCTCGCTGGGCCCGCCGGACCGGGCAGGGCCGCGGCGTCAGGACTGCCGGGACCGTCGCGGCCCGGGCCACGACCCGGGCCCGGGTCGTGGCCGCCGGGCGCCGCGGGCTGATCCCACCGCGTCACGACGACCGCGACGACCCGCTGACCGGGACGAACGGCTCCTCGGGGACGAACCGCCCACCGGTGGTGATCGGCGTCCCGCGTTGGTCTCGTCATCGCGGGGGCCGGCCGGTGGATCCGCCGTCAGACTGCCCGGCGGCGCTGCTTGCGCCGTTCCCGCTCGGACATACCGCCCCAGATCCCGAACCGTTCGTCGTTCTCCAGCGCGTACTCGAGGCACTCGACCCGCACCTCGCAGCCCGAGCAGATGCGCTTCGCCTCCCGGGTCGACCCGCCCTTCTCAGGGAAGAACGCCTCGGGGTCGGTCTGCGCGCACAGCGCCCGTTCCTGCCATTCCACCACTTCGCCGAGCAGATCGCCGAAGCCGATGTCGATCACCTGGGCCAGGGAGTCGGCCAGCGAGTCGTCGCCGTGGGGCAGGGTGACGCCCCCGGGACCGACCAGCGCGCCGTCCCGCTCCTCGTCCTCGTCGCCCTCGTCGTCCACATCGTCGTCGAGGTCGTCGGTCCCGGAGTCGTATCCGGTCTCGACGAGCTCGGGCCGGCCCCGCCCGGGCATGACCGGCGGCGCGACCGCCGTGACGGACGGCGCGGGCGGACGCGGGTGCACCGCTCCGGCCGCGAGGGCCGGCGGCCCGGGCACGGCAACGGGAACGGGCAGCGGACGCGCCGCGGCCTCCGACTCCCCGACCGGACCCGTGTCGTGCTCAGCGGGACGCTCGACGTCCGCCAGGACGGTGTGGACGCCCGCGTCGGTGTGCTCCATATGGACTCCTCCAGACCCGTCGCGGTGCGGTCGGCCACCCCCCCGGACGCCGGCGCACGGTGCCTGGGATCCACTCCGACCGGACGTCGCCCTACCGCACGAGTCCCGTCGACGGGGGGAATGACACGCCGGTAATTACACGCGCCAGACTTGGCCGCGTCAACCCCACCGACGCAACATCTTCTACAACCAGCGATGAGACCATAGCTCACAGTCACTGGGGCTCGTCACGGAGGGTCCCCGTAGTCGCACCCACCAATACGGAGAGTGACGATCGGGCGGACGAACCGGGGGCTCTCCGATCGCGCGGAACCGGATGAACGCCCCGTACCGGACGCCGAGATTCTCGGACATCTCACCCGAACCTACACCGATCACCAGCGCCGACAGCAGGCCACTGAGACCCCCGTCACGGAACGTCACTACATGAACGAGCTGTGACGAGCGCTCAGGTGACAACAGTCAGCATGGTGCGCGCAGCGTCACCACGCGCGGTACCCAGACGCTCCTCGGAGACCACGCCGTATGTAGTGGTCCGTTGCCGAGCGGGACGGCCGGCGGCCTGCGCCAGCTCCTCCAGCTCGGCGATGGAGCGCCGCGAGCCGTGTTGCGAGCCCGCCATCCGGCTGATCGTCTCTTCCATGAGGGTGCCTCCGAGGTCGTTGACCCCACCGGCGAGCACCTGGGCGCAGCCCTCCGTACCGAGCTTCACCCACGAGCACTGGATGTTGTCGATCGCTCCGTGCAACAGGATCCGGGCCATGGCGTGCACCGCCCGGTTCTCCTGAACGGTGGGGCCCGGTCGGGCAACCCCGGCTAGATAGATCGGGGAGCTGTGGTGCACGAAGGGCAGCGCGACGAACTCGGTGAACCCGCCCGTCTCCTCCTGGATGCGGCGCAGCAGGCGCAGGTGGGCGACCCAGTGCGCCGGGGTGTCCACGTGGCCGTACATCATCGTCGCCGAGGAGCGCAGGCCGACGCGGTGCGCGGTGGTGACCACCTCGACCCAGGCGGCGGTGGGCAGCTTGCCCTTGGTCAGCACCCAGCGGACCTCGTCGTCGAGGATCTCCGCGGCGGTGCCGGGGATGGTGTCGACCCCGGCCTCCCGGGCCGCCGTGAGCCACTCCAGCGTCGACAGCCCGGTGCGGGCGACCCCGTTGGCCACCTCCATCGGGGAGAAGGCGTGCAGGTGCAGCCCGGGTGCCTGCTTCTTGATCTCGCGGGCGAGCTCGAAGTAGGCGGTGCCCGGCAGGTCCGGGTGGATGCCGCCCTGGACGCAGACCTCCGTCGCGCCGACCGACCAGGCGTCCCGCGCGCGGGAGCCGACCTCGTCCAGGGAGAGCGTGTAGGCGTCGGCGTCCGCGCGGCGCTGGGCGAAGGCGCAGAACCGGCAGCCGGTGTAGCAGACGTTGGTGAAGTTGATGTTGCGGTTCACCACGTAGGTCACGTCGTCGCCGACGGTCTCGGCGCGCAGGGCGTCAGCGAGGCCGCACAGCTCCTCCAGCGCGGCGCCCGTCGCCCCGAACAGGGTCAGCGCCTCGACGTCGGTGAGTCCGGCCGGGTCGGTGCCGGCCCGCCGCAGCGCCGCGAGCACCTCCGGCTCGGCCCGGGTCGACGCGCCGCGGGTGCCGCCCGGGTACCCAGTGCCGCCCGTGGTCTCCTCGGGTCCGTCCTCGGGCGGGGCGTCGCCGCCGGCCGCCGGCCTGGCTGGAGTCGTATCCTCGGTGGCCTCAGCCCCCGCCTCCCCCGCGGCGGACGCCACGGCCCCGGCGGCCCCGGCGGCGGCCCGGGTGCCCGTGCCGTAGATCCCGTCCACGCCGGTGCCGGCGGCCCGCACCTGCTCACGCAGGCCGGCCCAGTCGCCGTAGACGGAGTCGAAGTCGGAACGGGTGGCGGAGTGTCGTCCCTCGGTGTCCACCGCGGTGTGCAGGTCGGTGCGGCCGCTGTTACCCAGACCGCCGTCGGGTTCCTGCCAGGGCAGTCCCGCCGCCCGGGCGCCCTCGGCGAGCAGCCCGTCCGGCCCGGCCAGCGCCGCCACGTGCCCGGACAGCCGCGGGTCGATCCACGGCTCGTCCAGGTGCGTCGGGTGCACGGTCAGCCGCGGGCGCAGCGTGAAGCCGGCCGCCGCCGTCACCTCCCGCAGGACGTCCAGATCAGGCCAGGGCCGCTCCGGGTTGACGTGGTCCGGGGTCACCGGCGAGACCCCGCCCCAGTCGTCGAGGCCGGCGGAGAGCAGCAGCGCGCACTCGGCGGTGTCGACGAGGTTCGGCGGTGCCTGGACCCGCATCCGCGGGCCGAGCACCAGCCGGGTCACCGCCACGGCCGCCGCGAGCTCCTCGGCGCCGACATCGGGCTCACCGCGCATCGCGGTGTCGTCCTTGGCCCGGAAGTTCTGGACGATGACCTCCTGGACGGACCCGTACTCGCGGGCCACCCCACGCAGCGCGAAGATCGTCTCGGCGCGCTCGACGGTCGTCTCGCCGATGCCGAGCAGCAGGCCTGTCGTGAAGGGGATGGAGAGCCGTCCGGCGTCGGCCAGGACCCGCAGCCGGACGGCGGGGTCCTTGTCGGGCGAGCCGTAGTGGGCACCGCCGGGGGTCGACCACAGCCGGGTCGCGGTGGTCTCCAGCATCATGCCCATCGACGGGGCGACCGGCTTGAGACGCGCCAGCTCCGACCAGCTCAGCACCCCGGGATTGAGATGCGGCAGCAGCCCGGTCTCCTCCAGCACGGCGATCGCGACCGCGCGCAGGTAGCCCAGCGTGGAGTCGTAGCCGTGGGCGTCCAGCCATTCGCGGGCCGCCGGCCAGCGGTCCTCGGGACGGTCGCCGAGGGTGAACAGCGCCTCGGCGCACCCCGCGGCCGCCCCGGCGCGGGCGATGTCGAGCACCTCGTCCACCGTCAGGTACGGCGCGGGCAGCCGGTGCGGGACGGTCGCGAACGTGCAGTAGTGGCAGCGGTCCCGGCACAGCCGGGTGAGCGGGATGAAGACCTTCGGCGAGTAGGTGACGACGCCGGGCCGCCCCAGGGAGGCGAGCCCGGCGTCCCGCACCCGCGCCGCGGAGGCGCAGAGGTCGGCGAGATCCGCGCCGCGCGCGGCGAGCAGGATCGCGGCCTCGGTGACGTCCAGGGTGGCGCCGTCGCGCGCGCGGCGCAGGGCGCGGCGCATCGCGGCGGCGGACGGCGGCGGCTCCGGCCGGTGCCGGCTCCCCTGGTCCGGGACCACCACCTGCCCGGGTCGTGATCCGTCCGGTACCGCCGCCGTACTCGTCATGCGCTCACCCTGGGTAGTCGATGGATGATCGGAGGTGGATGTCGCGGGTTGGTCAGGCTGTACCGGTGCTGGTGCCGGTGCCGGTGCCGGTGCCGCGGTCACGGGTGGCCCGGGCGCCGGCCGCCGGGCCCCGCAGCCGTTCGAGGGTGCCGATGAGCAGGTTCGTGCGCCTGCGGGCGGCCAGCGTGTCGGTACGCGCGGCTCGGGGCGTGGGGGCGCCGCTGGTCGGGTCCGCGTGCCGGGCGGCCGCGGCCTGTGACGCGCGGGCCCCGGCGAGGGCTCGGTTGAGGGTGGCGGAGAGGGCTTCGAGGCTCTTGGTTGTGCGGGGGCTCCTGGTAGTCCGGGGGGTCCTGATCGCGGACATGGCAGTCCTTCCAGCGACGTGGAGAGCTAGGTCCATCTCACAGCGCTCTCTAACCAGAATCAAGAGATGGCTTCCGTCGGCGTGGATGGTCACGCAAAGCAACCATTCAGCCTTCTCCGTGCCACGAAGGCCGCGCCGCGCCCTCAGGCACATCACGCCCCGGCGCACCAGCACACCGAGACGCCAGGGCCACCCGGTTCCGGAGCCCCGGGGCCGTGGGGCAGGGCGGCTGGCCGGCGGGGCGCGGTGGGGCGGCAATACCGCGGCGGGGCCAGACGGGCGGGGCGGCGGTTGCCGCGAGTGTCCGCGTGGGATCGCACCGACACAGGGAGCGATGTGGACGGAGCGGGCGGGACGACACGGGTACCGGACAATCCCCTCCTGCCCCCCGCCAGGGTCGTTACGCTGATCAGGTGCCACGCAACCGCCAGGAGGTCCCGCGCGAGGAACGGATCGACGCGCTGCTCGCGGTCGCCGAACAGCAGTTCCTCGCCCGCGGGTTCGCCGGTACCTCCATCGCCGAGATCGCCCGCGCCGCCGGTATCGAGCCCGGCTCGGTGTACTGGTACTTCCGGTCCAAGGATCACGCGTTCGCCGCCGTCCTGAACCGCCTGCTCGACGGCGAGGTGGACCGCATCGCCGAGCTGCCCGGCGAGGCGGCGCAGAAACTCTTCGCCGCGCTGGACTCGGTCGAGCGACGTCGGACGCTGCACCCCTGTGTCGCCGAGCGCGCCCCGCACGCCCCGCCGATCATGGAGTACCACGAGCGGCTGCACGAGTGGCTGCACGGCCTGGCGCTGAGCGCCGTGGCCGACCTGGTCCCCGAGCCCGACCACGAGATCGCCGCCGACGCCGTGGTCGCCACGATCGAGGGCGGGCTGGCCAACCCGGCGCCGAGCCGGCCCACCAGCCATCTCGTCCGCTATCTGCTGGCGTCACTCGCCGCGGTCGAACACGCGCCGAACGCCGCGGCCACCGAGGTCACCATCGCCACCACCTGAACCACCCGCACCGCCCGCGGACCACGGACCACCCGGGCCACCCGGGCCACCCGGGCCAAAAGGGCACTCCACACCATCCGGCCCGAGTACCGGCACCCGGTCGGAGTGCCGGTACTCAGTCGGAGTACCGGCGCCCAGTCGGAGTGTCGGCGCTCCACCCCGAAGGCCGGCGCCCTGCCCCGAGCGCCGGGCGAACCGCCATCTATCAGACAAAATTCCCCACGCTCCGGGATGGCCTGCTCGCCCTTTCGCATCCTTCTCGCCTTTTCGGACGAGTTTTCGGTCAAAACGAGCCTCGAAACGGCGAGAAAGAAACCGAACGGCGAGTAGCAGAGCCCCCCGTGCCGCTTGTCACGCCCCACCACCGCCCGACTTCGCGACCCTGTGGGCCGGCGGGATTCGCGGCCCTGAGCCGGGGGCCCGGCGGGATTCGCGGCCCTGAGCCGGCGGGGACGTCCGTGGACCCCTCAGCGGCGCACGTGGGCCGCGACCCCACGGCGCGTCGGCCGCGGCCTCACGAGCCTCACGGCATGTCGACCACGGCCCCACGGGCGGACGCCGGTGGGGCCCCGGCCCACCGAACCGGGGTCCGCAAGGCCCGGGGTGTCGAGGGGACGGGGCGGTGCGGGTGCCAGGATTATGCGGTGTGAAGGTCACCGCATTGGCCGGCGGCATCGGCGGCGCGCGTTTTCTGCAGGGTGTCCGGGCTGCCCGCCCCGACGCCGAGATCACCGTGATCGGCAACACGGGTGATGACATCACGCTGCACGGCCTGCGCATCTGCCCAGACCTGGACACCGTGATGTACACCCTGGGCGGCGGGATCTCGGCCGAACGCGGCTGGGGCCGGGAGGACGAGACGTTCGTCGTCTCGGCCGAGCTGGCGGCCTACGGGGTGGGCCCGGGCTGGTTCGGGCTCGGCGACCGTGATCTCGCCACGCACCTCGTCCGCACCCAGATGATCGAGGCCGGTTACCCGCTCTCCGACGTCGTCACGGCGCTGTGCGACCGGTGGAAGCCGGGGGTGCGCCTGCTGCCGATGTCGAACGACCGGGTCGAGACCCATGTGATCATCACCGACGACGAGGGCCGGCGGGCCGTCCACTTCCAGGAGTGGTGGCTGCGGATGCGGGCGGGGGTGCCCGCCGAGGCGATCCTGTCCGTGGGCGCCGCCGAGTCGAAGCCGGCGCCGGGTGTGCTGGACGCGATCGCGGACGCCGACGTCGTGCTGATCGGGCCGTCCAACCCGGTGGTCTCGATCGGGACGATCCTGTCGGTTCCCGGTGTCGCGGACGCGCTGCGGGTCACCCTGGCCCCGGTCATCGGCGTCTCCCCGATCATCGGCGGGGCGGCGGTCCGTGGGATGGCCGACGCCTGCCTGAAGGCGATCGGCGTCGAGACGTCGGCGCTCGCGGTCGGTGTGCACTACGGCGGCCGGCACCGGACCGGCCGGCCCCCACTCCCGGACTCGGGTTCAGGTGTGGTCTCGGATGTGGCCGACCCGTCCCGGGAATCCGACCCGTCCCGGGCGGCGGGCTCGGTGGCGGAGCAGGCGGGGGCCGGCGGTGCCACCTCCGGGGGAACACCCGAAGAGCTTGGTCACGGTCTGCTGGACGGGTGGCTGGTGGACGTCGTGGACGCGGCGATCGCCGCGGACCCCGACGCCGTACCCGGAGCTACCGTTAAAGCCGTACCGCTTCTCATGACCGATCTGGAGGCCACTGTGGCGATCGTGGAGGCGGCGCTGGAGCTCGCCGGTGTCTGACCTGTCCCCGGCGGGGACAGCCATGACGAAGGACGGACCGGAGCCCACGGAGGCGTCGATCCCGGGCATCGCCCCACCCCGGGCGGAAGTCCCCCCGCCGGCGGAGCGGGTCGACGCGGAGCCGGTGGCGAAGCAGGTCGCGGCGGAGCCCTCGGCGGAGCGGGTCAGCACGGAGCCGTCGGCGGAGCGGGAGCTACGGATCCTGCCGCTGGCCGGGATCGGCGAGGTGCGGCCCGGCGACGACCTCGCCGCGCTGATCGCCGAGGCCGTCGGCGCGGGCGCGGGCGGCGGCGCCGCTGCCGGGGCCGGCACCGTCGCCGGCCCCGGGCTGCGCGACGGCGACGTGCTCGTCGTGACGTCCAAGATTGTCTCGAAGGCCGAGGACCGGCTGATCCGGATCGAAGGCGACAGCGACCGGGAGGCCACGCGTCAGGCCGCCATCGACGCCGAGTCCGTGCGCGAGGTGGCGCGCCGCGGCCCGACCCGCATCGTCGAGACGCACCACGGCCTCGTGCTGGCCAGCGCGGGTGTGGACGCGTCCAACATCACCAAGGACTCGATCGCGCTGCTGCCGGTCGATCCCGACGCCAGTGCCCAGGCGCTGCGCGACGGCCTGCGCGAGCGGCTCGGCGTCGACGTCGCCGTGATCATCAGTGACACCGCCGGGCGGCCCTGGCGGCGCGGGCTGACCGACATGGCGATCGGTGTCGCCGGGATGGCGGCACTGCGCAGCCACATCGGCGACGTCGACGCCTACGGTAACGAGCTCGGGATGACCGAGATCGCCGAGGCCGACGAGCTGGCGGCCGCGGCGGACCTGGTGAAGGGCAAGCTCGGTGCCACGCCGGTGGCGATCGTCCGCGGCTTCACCCGCCGGCCCGACGACGGGACCGGGTCCCGCTCGCTGCTGCGCCCCTGGGACGAGGACATGTTCCAGCTCGGCACGGTCGAGGCGCGCCGCTCGGCGCCGTTCGCGCGGCGCACGGTGCGGGAGTTCGCCGACCTCCCGGTGGACCCGGCGGCGGTGCGCCAGGCGATCGCCGCGGCGATCACCGCGCCCGCCCCGCATCACACCACCCCGTGGCGGTTCGTGCTGGTCGAGGCGCGCCGGCACGCCCTGCTCGACGCGATGGCGATGGCCTGGACGGACGACCTGCGCCGCGACGGGTTCGACGAGGACTCGGTGAGCCGGCGGCTGCGCCGCGGCGACGTGTTGCGCCGGGCGCCGGTGCTGATCGTCCCGATGATGGTGACCGACGGCGCGCATTCCTACGCCGACGAGCGCCGGGCGCGGGCCGAGGAGCGGATGTTCACCGTGGCGCTCGGCGCCGCCGTGCAGAACCTGCTGGTCGCGCTCGCCGCCGAGGGCCTGGGCTCGTGCTGGGTGTCGTCCGCGCTGTTCTGCGGGGAGGTCGTGACCGACACGCTGGACCTGCCGCGCACCTGGACGCCGATGGGCGTCGTGGGGGTGGGGCATCCGGCCGCGCCGGCGTATCCGCGGCCGGCCCGTGACGTCGCGGCGTTCGTCGTGGAGCGCTGAGGTTGGTCGTGGAACGCTGAGGTTGGTCGTGGAACGACGCTGAGCCGAGATCCCCGGCGCGGGGGTCTTCCACTCGCCGGCCGGGCCGCTACGATGGCATTCACTTAATGGTCATGTTGAACTACGTACGGCTACCGTCCGGTTCGTAGGACGTCCGGTTCGCGCGATCTCCGCCTCGCGGCGGAAGGGCCGCCGATCCCGCCGAAACCGGCGGTCGGCGGCGGGTCGGGCGGACCGCGGCGGTCGAGGCGTGTTCGACACTTCGTAGGATCGGGCCTCGTGGGGAAGAAGAGCGTCGCGCGTAACGCCCGCCTGGAGGAGCTCCGCCGCGAGCAGAAGCGGAAGGAGCGCCGACGGGCACTGCTGATCTACGGCACCTCCGGCTTCGTCGCGCTCGCCCTCCTCGCCGGGATCATCGTCTACAGCGTCTTCGACAACCGGTCGAAGAACGAGGAGCGCAGCGTCGGCTACATCGCCGCGCCCTCCCCGGCCGCGGTCACCGCGAACTGCACCGGGATCGTCAACGGCCAGTCGTACGGCAACCAGCATGTGGGGGCCACCGACACGGTCGAGTACAAGGACTCCCCGCCGTCGTCGGGCAACCACGAGTCCGACCCGCTGCCCGACGCCATCCGGTTCTACAACCCGGACTCGGGCATCCGCGCCGAGCGGGCGGTGCACAACCTGGAGCACGGCTTCGTGGTCGGCTGGTACGACGCGAAGCTGCCCGCCGACCAGGTCGAGAAGCTGCGCACGGTCGCGGCCGACGCCGGGAACCGCTTCATCGCGGTGCCGTGGACGCGCAACGAGTTCACCGGTGGCCAGCACTTCGTGCTGACCGCCTGGGACCGCACCCAGCGCTGCGGCACCGTCTCCCCCGACGTGGTGAAGGAGTTCGTCCAGAAGTGGGCGAACCCGCCGCTCGACGGCGTGACCTGGGACTCGCCGACCGCACCGGAATCCGGGGCCGCGGGTGGCACCCTGAACGTCACCGAGGACGGCCCGATCGACCCGGCGGCGGCCGCCGCCGGCGGGGTGGTGCCCGGCGCCGGCACGATGACCCAGGCCCCGACCGCGCCCTGAGCCGACGCTCTCCGGCCTGCTTCCGGCTTCTGGCCTCCGGCCCGCGCTCCCGGCCCGCTCCGGCCTTCCGGGGCGGCGCCGGAGCGCTCAGGCCGCGCCGGTGCGGATCGGCATGAGCAGGTAGCGGTAGTCCTCACCGTCGTCCTTGCCGGTGAGGACCGCCGGCTTGGTCGAGGCCACCTCCGGGTCGGCGGTGGCGAACCCGATGATGGCCTCGTCGCCCTCGACCGCCGCCAGGCCGTCCAGCAGGAACCCGGGGTTGAACAGCACTGACAGCTCCGGGCCGTCGTACTCCACCGGCACCAGCTCGGAGGCCTGGGCGCCCCCGCCGTCCCCGGCCTCGGCCACGACCTGGCCGGCGGAGAACGTGAACCGCAGCGGCGCCGTACGCGTCGCCACCAGCGCGACCCGGCGGACGGCCGCCGCGAGCACCGCCGTCGGCGCCGTGACGGTGAGCTCGGAGGTCTCCGGCAGCAGCCGGCGGTAGTTCGGGAAGCTCCCCTCCAACAGCCGGACGATCGTCTGCCGGCCGTTCACCGACAGCCCGAAGCGCAGGACCCCGGCCTCGTCGACGCCCATCCCGATCATGACCCGGGAGGCGGTGGTCGGCAGCTTCGCCACGTCGGCGAGCAGCCGGGCCGGCACGTGCGCGATCGCGTCGGGGTCGTCGACGGTGGGCTGCCACGGGATCGTCCGGACGGCGAGCCGGTAGCGGTCGGTGGCGACCATCGTCAGCCCGCCCCGGGCGATCTCGAGCCGGACGGCGGTGAGCACCGGCAGCGCGTCGTCCCGGCCGGCGGCCGGCGCCACCTGCGCGACCGCCGCCGCGAAGCCGAGCGTGTCCACCTCGCCGACCGGCGGGGGGAACGCGGGCAGCACCGGGTAGTCCTCGGCGGAGAGCGCCGGGATGCGGAACCGGGCCGCGCCACACTCGATGATCACTCTGGTCCCGGTGGCCTCGACGACGACCGGCGCGTCGGGCAGGTTGCGCACGACGTCCGCCAGCAGCCGCCCGGGCACGACGACCCGGCCGGGCTCGGTGACGACGGCCTCGACCGGGGCGCGCGCGGCGACCTCGGAGTCGAACGCGGAGACGGTGAGCACCGGGCCCGACGCCCGCGCCCGCGCCTGGGCCTGGGCCTGGGCCTGTTCCGGCGTCTGATCCCCGGTCTGATCCCCGGCCTGGTCGTGGACCTGGTCCGGGGTCGGCATGGTGGCTTCCAGCAGCAGGCCCGTCAGCACCTGCTGGGCGCCGGCGGTGGGCTTCGGCACGTACCGGGCGGCCCAGCCCGTCGCGTCGGCGAGTACGTCGCGTTCCACGCTGAACCTCATGCAGGGATTGTCGCGCCGGACAACGCCGAATCTCCGCATTCCGCAAACCACCCACCGCTCGCGGCGGCGCGGCAGACCTGTCACCAGGGCCGTTGATGCGACATCCCGGGGACCTGGGCGGGGCGGGAGCCGGGAGGGGGCGCCCCGCCGCACCCGCCGGCTCGCCGGCTCGCCGCGGCGTCGGCCCGGTCCCGCCGCGCCGCCGCCGCGTCCCGGCACCGGCCTCGTCGCTGCTGGCGTCGCCGGTGTCGCCGCGACGCGCCGCCACCGCGTCCGCTCGACGTGTCCAGAGCTCGACGACTCGTATGGCGTGTCAAACCGCGGATCATCCACGCGGCGGACCAGGCTATCCGCGACGCCATTGCGCCGGCTATTGCGCGGCACCTTCCGGTACCCCCGACGAGGTGGGCACCACTGATCGAAAAAGACCCGTCTATCGTTCTCAGTCAGTGCTACCCGTACTACTGGGACCTGTGGGGGGAACCATCGTGGAGAAGCTGACCGAAGATACGAGCGGAGCACCGGCGCCACCGGCGCGGACTGTTCGCCGAGCAACCATCGGCGGCCATAACCCGGCGCTTGACGGACTGCGGGCCCTCGCCGTCCTGACGGTGCTCTTCCACCACATGGACCTGGTGCCCGGCGGCTACCTGGGTGTCGACCTCTTCCTGGTACTCAGCGGGTTCCTCATCACCGGCCTGTTGCTGGCCGAGCGCGACCGGGAGGGCTGGATCTCGCTGCGCGCCTTCTGGGCCCGGCGGGGTTTCCGACTCCTTCCCGCCTTCTACATCTTTGTAGCAGCTGGCATTCCGCTCGTCCTTCTCGTCAAGGACACCGACGACCAGTGGCAGTTCCTTCGCAACGGTCTCGCAGCGGTCTTCTACGTCGCCAACATCCAGCGCACACTGAATCCCCCGGACAGCGGCGCCTGGTTCGGGCATGTGTGGACGCTCTCCCTCGAGGAACAGTTCTACCTGCTCTGGCCGATCGCCCTGGTGCTGATCTGCCGCAGCGAGCGCTGGCGGCGGCGCCTGCCGGAGATCCTCATCAGCGCCGTGATCCTGGTGCTGATCTGGCGGGAGATCCTGATCGGCAGCGGCGTGGCGAACTTCCGCATCTACTACGCGCCGGACACCCGCTGTGACTCGCTGCTCGTCGGCTGCCTGCTCGCCACCTGGCGTTACGAGGCGCTGCGGTCGTCGGCGGGCGGCCGCGTCCTGGACGGCGACCTTTCCCGGGCCACGGGCCGCACCGCACAGCTGCTGTCCCGCGCCGCGTCGTTCGGCCCACTGGGCCTGCTGGGCCTGGTGATCCTCTTCTTCACCGGCCCCGGCCTCAAGGGCGACCCGAACTGGATGGCCCGCGGCGGCTATCTGCTCGTCGCCGTTCTCGCCTCGGTCGCTGTCCTGGGGGCCGACCAGCACCGGCCCGGATGGTACGACCGGGTACTCAGCTCGCGTCCGGCCGCCTGGGTCGGACGGATCTCCTACAGCCTGTACCTGTGGCACTTCCCCGTCACCGGGGTCGCCAACGACTCGCTCGTCCCCCGGTTCGGCCGCGTCCCGTCAGCCGGCGCCGCGCTCGTCGTCAGCCTCGGGCTGGCGTCGGCGTCCTACTACCTCGTCGAGCGGCCCGTACAGCGCCGCCGGCCGGCGTGGGTGAACGCCCGCGGCACCGCGCCGCGCCGCGCTCGGACGTCGATCGTGGCGCCGTCCGCCGAACCGCTGCTCGCCACCACCCAGCCCCTCGCGGTGAGCGGGGAGCCCGAGCCGGCCCGGCGCCTGCGCTCCTGAGGCACCGCCGGCCGCGGACGGGTCGGCCGCGCACCAGGTGGACCTGGGCCAGCCGGCCGCGGGCGACGACTGTCGGTAACGACGTCGCCCGCGGCCGGCTGGCCGTCGTCCGGGCCCCCGGAACCCTGACGTGGCAGGACGGATCGGGCGCGCGCGGCACGCCATCGCCTTCCGTCACGGTGCTCCAGCGGCCGGGCTTTTCGGCACGCCGCCGACCCGACCCAGCTGACAACTTCTTCACAGCTAGCCCTAATATGGCCGGCTGCACATCCCTCGGTAGCCAGATCATCGCGTTGCGCGCATATTGATCTACTGACCGTCGGCTGTCGCGGACGTCGGCGACCACTCGCGACGCGTCCTGATCCTGCGTGCCCGAGGGGGCAGTCGGCGTGCCCGGAAACTACGGCGGTCTTGAGGACCGTCGTTCGGAACGAGAGACCTGGGGCCGGCGAGGGCGCCCCGACGCCCGCGCGGTCACCCGCAGGACCATGCGGGCCCGGCTGCGAGCGATCGGCCGGCGCGGCCAGGTGATCGCCGTCATCGCCAACCTGGTTCTCCTCGGCGCCGTTCTCCACGGCGTGACCGAGCTCCGCGCCGATCACTCCGCCGGCGGCGGGTCCACCGGCCCGAACGACGCCGGCCCGTCCGCGGCCGGGTTCGCGCCCGTGCCTCCGGCGGGCTCCGGGGCGTCCGTCGGGTTCCCGCAGTGGGACTATCTGCCCGGCCGGTGTTACTCCTGGCCGCGGGGCGGCACCTCACCACTGGTCCACGACGTTCCATGCGAAGACGTCCACCATTTCGAGGCCGTCGGCGCCACCAACATCCGGGATGATTACCCGGCGGGTGCCGCCTATCCCACCCCGGCCCAGTGGGAGGCCGTCTCGACCCGGTACTGCATACCCATGATCGAGCGCTACCTGGGGTACCGGCTCGACCCTGACGGGCGCTTCCGGCCCGGCCTGATGCGGCCCCTCGAAAACGCCTGGAAGACGAACCAGCGCGCGATCTCCTGCGGCATCTCCGCCGGCACGAGGTCCGACCCGCCGGAATTCGTCCCGTTCGAAGGCGGCGCCCACGGCGCCGACCAGTCCTTCGTGTACCCCACCGGCCCCTGCCTGCGCCGCGAGAACGACGGCCTGTTCGGCGAGGTCCCCTGTGGCGCCCCGCATCACGCGGAAAGCGTAGGACCGCTCACCGCGCCGGAGACCGACGACGGAGCCCCGCCGTCCGACACGTGGCTCGACGCGCGGCTCGGCCCGCGGTGCGCGGAGCTCGCCGCCCCGCATCTCGAGGTCGGGCATTTCGGGGATGCGCTCGTGAACGCGCAATGGAGTCGCATCGGACCGGAGAGCTGGCGGACTGGTACCCGCCGCACGACCTGCTTCGTCGGATTCACCGACGAAGCCGGCTCCCCGGTACCGGTCACCGGGAGCATCACCGCGCCGGTCATCTGAGCGCGGCACCGACTCCACCGAAGATCCCATGTTCCAAGGAGACGCCGGCATGCCCGGAGACAGCGCACCCACCCCGAACGGCGACGGACCTGACCCGATGTCCGCCGCCGGCCCGTTCGGCGACCCGTTCGCCGACCTCGTCCTCGACGAGGCCTTCATCGCCGGAGCCACCCGGTACGAGGCCCCGACCCGGACGAGAGCCGCCCTCGCCCGCTTCGGGCTCCTCGAGGACAGCACGACGCCCTGGCGCTCGTACGGCGCGGACCGGCCGAGGCGGGCTGGTGGTACCTCCGGCCAGCCGCTGACCCACCGGCGGACGTTCCGGCCGTTCCCGGAGATCTCGCCCCCGCCGCGGTCCCGGGCGCGGTCCCGGGCGCGGATCGTGTTGGCGCTGCTCAGCGTCGTCCTGTTCGCGACCACCGTCTACGGGTTCGTGGCCTCGGCCGGCGACAGTCCACCGTCCACCACGCTCTCGTCGGGCCCGCCACCCGCGGCCGGGAGCGGCTCCGGCCGCGACGCCGCCGCTGCTGCCGTCGCCGGGGAATCCCTACCGGATCTCCACCGACGGGACTGGACGGCCGGCCACTGTTACACCTGGCTCCAGCCGGACGCCGGGAGCGCGGTCGACGACGTCCCCTGTGCCGATCGGCATCTGTTCGAGGTAGTGGGCCCGCTCGACGTCGGATCCACGTACCCCGGCGGGGAGCCGTACCCGTCACCCGCGCAGTGGCACGCGCTCGGCGAATGGCACTGCGAACCGCTCGTCACCGCGTATCTCGGCTACGGACTCGACCCGGCCGGGCGCTTCGCGATGAACATCCTGCGCCCCGGGGAACGCGAGTGGAACACCGGCGAGCGGGACATCGTCTGCGGACTGTCGCTCCGCCCCGCGCCCGAGGCGCCGAACGAGGTGCCCGACCTGGAAGGACAGGTCCGCGGAGCCGACCAGGCGCGGACGTGACGACGGGCGAGCCGGCGCCTGGGAGATTCCGGGGCAGTGGGCACGGCCACGAAAGCTCGCGCCCACCGCCCCGCCGTGATCGATCCCGCTGACCGCTCAGGCCCCGCCGGCAGCCGTCGAAGCTGTCTCCGGCCCCTCTGCCGGGTCGGCGTCCGGCAGTGAGTACGGAATGGCGGGCACGGCGGTCCACGTGGTCGGCAGGAAGGTGCCGTCACCCTGGTACTCGACGTACATCATGAGTGCGGACGGCACGTTTCCCGAGGGAAACGACGCCGTGATGGTGGCGGAGGCGCTTCCGTTCTCGTCCAGGGTGACCGTCGCCTGGTCGGGCCAGAATCCGTGGGAGATGACCACTGTGCCGGCCGGTGTTCCGGTGGCTCCGTTGATCGGGACGATCCGCACCCGGACGGTGTAGGGCTGCCCGGCCACGATCCGGTCCGGTGGCGTGACCTCGATCCGGCCGTTCCGGATCGTCGTCCCGCCCTTGAAACTGATCGGCTAGTAGAACTCGTCGCCGCTGTAGGTGGCGGACATGCGCTGGACGCCGGGTTCGAGCCGGACCACCCATTCGCCCGTGGCGGAGCCGGGGCCGGGCTTCAACGTCACGGTGTCGCGGAGGGTGTCGTTGATGACGATCTCGACCGTCCCGGACATGGTCGGGCGGCGCGAACCGACCATGCTCAGCGCGATGCGAACTGATACCGGTTCACCCTCGTGTTCCTGGACCAGGGTGATCATCCCCATCGGGCTGAGGCGTTCGCCCGCCGGCGCTGTGGGTGTCGAGGTGGGGTCGCCACTCGGTGTGGGCTCAAAATCCCCGGGGGTCGGTGTCGCCGTGGCGGGTGGCGTGGTCGGAGTCGGTGTCTCCGGAGACACCGGAGTCGCCGTGACCGGCGGTGCGCTGGTCGGTGCCGGGCCACCGGGGCCGCCCGGCGCGGGCTGACAGCCGCTCAACGCGAGCCCGACAAGCCCAAGCCCCGCGGCGATGAGCCCGGCGCGGCCTCGGCCGAGCCGGCGAGAAGTGAGCGAGAAGTGGGCGAGCACGATCTGGGCGAGCGTTGCGCGAGCGAATCGGCCTGTCTCGGGGACGCGCCGAAGGAGGACACCTGCACCTGCACCCTTTCTCCGTGCCAGGAGTCACCTGGTCAGCTACCCCGTGAACGGCGGCTTCCGACTTCCAGCGGTGATCCGCACGAAGAGAACGGAAAGCTCAGCAGATTAGTCGGTGCCGTTCCAGGGGGTGCTCGCGGGTAACCGAGAGCAGAGGTCTTTGGACCCTGGACACTCTCAACTATTGCCCACACAAAGAGAAAGCAGGCCATCCGCCCCACAGAGCCCGGACGGGACGAACCCGAGTGGGGACTCCTTCGCATCCTGCCCTAATATGGCCTGCTGCACGGCCACCAGTACTCAGATCATCGCGTTGGGCATCAGCCGATCTGGACGACGGTGATCGTTGCGGTCGTCGGCCACCAGTCGCGACGCCTCCCGCTCCTCTGATCACGAAACCACCGAGAATCCCAGCTCCCGAGGAGACGCCGGCATGCCCGGGGACAGTGCGCCGCCCGCGCCGAAGAACGACGACAGCGACAACCGCGGCAGCGGCGGCGACGACCGCGACAAGAACGACGTCGACCAGGCGGACCCGTTCGCCGGCCTCGTCCTCGACGAGAGCTTCGTCGCCGGGGCCACCAGATACGAGGCGCCCGCCCGCACCAGGGCCGCCATCGCGCGCTTCGGACCGGTCGAGGACGGAAGGACCGCCTGGCGGCCGCATTCACGAGCCCGGCGGTCACGACTGCGATCCACCCGGCCGTTCCCGGACGCCGCGCCCCGAACAGGGTCGCGCGGCCGGATCGTCCTGGCGCTGATCAGCCTCGTCCTGCTCGGCAGTGTGGTGTACCCGTTCGTCATGTCGAAGATCAACAATGCGCCGCCGACCACTGTTTCCGCCGACGGGCCCGACTCGTCCGGTTCCTCCCCCGGCGATCCGGCCACCGACCCCGACGCATTCGACGACCACGGTCCGGATCTACGTCGGTGGGACTGGAAGTCCGGGCGTTGCTACAGCTGGCCGCAGGTGAGCACGGACGTCCCCGTCGACGACGTCCCCTGCGCCGAACCACATCTTTTCGAAGTCGTCGGCCCGCTCGACCTGAGCCCCGCCTACCCGCGGGACGCCCCGTACCCGTCGATCTCCCAGTGGAACGACCTCGAAGCGCGCCATTGCGGCCCGCTGGTCACGCCGTACCTCGGCCACCCGCTCGACCCCTTCGGGCGCTTCGCGGCAGGCACCATCCATCCGCGACGGCCGGAATGGGAGACCGGCGACAGAGACGTCGTCTGTGGACTGAGCCTTCGGAGTGACGCCCCAGCCGACACGCCATGGCTCATGAGCACCTTCTCGGGCAGCGTTCGAGGCGCGGACCAGGCCATGAACTACCCGCCGGGTACCTGCTTCCGCAACACGACCGACGGCAGCCAGGAGCGGGTCTCCTGCCAGGAGCCGCACCACGCGCAGACGGTCGGCACGATCACCCTGGCCGACACCGCCGACGGCGCCCCACCCTCGTCCGATGTGTTCAAGGACCTCGTGCAGGCCGCCTGCGCGCCCCAGACAGCCCCCTATCTCGCGCAGCACTTCGACGGCGCCACAGCCCGAGGCGGCTGGCACCTGATCCATCCCGAGAGCTGGCTCGCGGGAACACGATCCACCAGCTGCACGGTCAGCTTCATTGACCAGGCAGGAAATGAAGTAGAGACCACCGGTCCGCTCAGCCCCACGGACAGCTCGGGAACGTTCACCACGTAGGCGAGGCGCGAACCGTCGCTTTGATCTGAGTATCCGGGGCTGTTGTGGACGTCCACGGCCAGTCGCGGCGCATTTTGATTCTGTGTGTCCGAGGGAGTAACCGGCGTGCCCGAAAGTAACAACCACGAAAGGTCCACCTCAGTGGGCAACCGAGCCGCCCGGCTCGCCCGCCGGCTCCGACGGGTGCGGGCAGCCGAATGGCGCGACCATCTCACGACCATCGCGATCAACGCTGTTCTCCTCGGCGCCGTGATCTACGGGCTGGTCGCGCTGCTCGGCGACCGCGCCGCTGACCGCGAGTCCGGCGATCCGGACCAGACCGTCGCAGCAACCGTCGGCCCTGTCGATGGGTCGCCGACGGCGTCCCCGGCCGCCGACGCCGTCGTCGAGTTCGCGCAGGAGACCTACCAGCCCGGCCGTTGCTACTCCTGGCGACAGCACGTCGACTCGACCTCGACCACCGACGTTCCCTGTGCGGGTGTCCACTACTTCGAGGCGGTCGGCGACGCAGACATTCGGCCGGACCAGCCGGGCGACGGTGCCTATCCCACCCCCGAACGATGGCAGGCCATCACCGACAAGTACTGCCTACCCCTGATCGAGGAATTCCTGGGTCATCCGCTCGATCCCGCCGGACGATTCTCCGCCGGCATGATCCGTCCACAGGAGCCCGGCTGGGACATCGGCCAGCGCACGGTCACCTGTGGAATCACCGCGGGCATGACCGCATCCGATCCGCCCGCGTTCCGCCCGTTCGAAGGAGACGCCCGCGGCGCCGACCAGGCCAGGACGTTCGCGGCTGGAACCTGCCTTCGCCATGCCGGCGAAGGCGGCCTCGTCGAGACTCCCTGCGACACCCCCCATCACACGCAGAGCGTGGGAGTGGTCCGCGCGCCGGAGCCCCCGGGCGGCGGCGTGCCGTCCGAGGACTGGCTCCGCGAGGCACTCGGAACGCGATGCGGCGACCTCGCCGCTCCATACCTGGAGGTCGGCCGCTTCGGTGGCGCGCTCGTGGAACCGCGATGGGGCGTCATCTCGCCGGAAAGCTGGCGCGCGAGAAGCCGCCTCGCCACCTGCTTCATCGGTTTCGCCGACGAGACCGGCTCCCCCTTGCCGGTCACCGGACTCATGACCGCGGCGGTCCACTGACCGCCGCACCCTGACTTCGCGAGGAAGAGACCAGTGACTACCACGACTAGCAATCGACCTACTCGCGAGGCACGAGCCGCCTTCACCGATACAACCCTGACCGTATACTAATGAGAAACTAAGTTATCGGAATGTTGACTGACCGACGTCAGGTCGCCGGGAATGGCATGAGATAATTTACTCATGGATCAGGGGTCCGGTTCTCGTATTCCGCGACGCAATCTGGAAGATGTCCGACTGCTCGCGTTGAGCGCGGTGGACAAGGGCATGCATCCGAGGGATGCGGCGCTGGCTTTCGGGGCTGGCGTTTCCACGGTGTACAGCTGGTTGCAGGCGCGGAACGAGGGTGGGCCCGAGGCGCTGAAGGTGAAGGTCGCGTCCGGGCGTCCACCGCGACTCCCGGAGGAGCAGACAACACAGCTGTGGAAGCTGATCGTTGGTCGGGATCCGCGACAGATGCAGTTCGACTTCGCGCTGTGGACCCGGGAGATGGTGCGGGAGCTGATCCGTCGGGAGTTCGGGGTCGAGTACACCGCCCAGGGCGTCGGCAAGCTGCTGCGCCGGATGGGGCTGTCGCCACAACGCCCGTTGACGCGAGCCTGGGAGCAGGACCACGAGCTCGCCGCACGCTGGAAGCAGGTCGACTACCCGAAGATCCACGCGGAAGCGCAGGCCACGGGAGCGTCGATCTTCTTCGGAGATGAGGCGTCGGTCCGGACGGACTTCCACTCCGGTACCACCTGGGCGCCAGTCGGTCAGACCCCGATCGTGCGTGGCACCGGTAACCGCAAGACCGTGAACATGATCTCAGCGATCTCCGCGCAGGGGAAGCTCCACTTCTCGCTCGTGGACGGCACGACCACCTCCGCGACGTTCATCGAGTTCTGCCAGCAGCTCCTCCATGACATCGATGGCACCGTCTTTCTCATCGTCGACGGGCACAGCGCCCACAAGTCCGCCGCCACACGGGAATACGTGGCGTCGACCGAAGGCCGACTCAAGATCTTCCTGCTCCCGCCCTAATCGCCAGAACTTAACCCCGACTAGTGGGTCTGGAAGAACGTGAAGAACGACAACGCCGGAAAAGTCGCCGCCCGTGCCGTCGACGAGCTACGCGACAGCGTCAAGAAAGCGTTCGCTCGCCTCCTGGCTACGCCAGAGGCCATCCGAGGGTTCTTCCGATCTCCAGACTTGACCTACATCAACATTCCGATAACTTAGTTTCCCATTAGTAGGTGTCGTCGGTCTGGGCCCGTACATTCTGGCCCACGATGTTGAAGGTGGGGTCCACCTTGACGGGGAAGACGCGGGCGGGGTCCGACAGCCATTCCCGGTCGAGGTCCACCCGAAGGATCTGGGCGCCGTCCTCGCTTTCGGTCAGGGCGTAGGTCACGCCGCTGGAGGTGGCGGGCGTGCCGCCCTCGGTGCGGGAGTCCTCCATCCACCCCGGTGGGATCACGGCGCGCGGCTCACCGGCCGTGTCCGCCAGGACGACCTGACGGTCGTCGACCCTGGCGGTCAGGCCCTCCAGCGCTAGCGGGAGCTCCCACGTGGTCGGTGCCTCCGGCGAGCGGAGGACGATGATCTCCTTCAGGCCATCCGGGTAGGGGCCGAGCTCCAGGTCGGCCGACTCGCGCACGCCGGTGAACGTCGCCTTCGAGCCGTCGACCCGGGCCGTGGCGGACGCGGAGTCGGCCAGTGAGAACGACACCGACATGCCGTCGCCGAGCTCGACGCGCCCCAGTTCAGGGTCCGTCGCCGTCTGCGCGACTTCGACCGGGTGTTCGGTCTCGGCCGCGCGAAGCCGGCCCGGTTCCGCCTGCTCCAGGGACGTGTCGATGTCGACCCAGGCGTCCTTCTCGTCCTGGAACCGGACGGGGCCCATCGTCGACTCGGTGGTGAACGTTCCGTCGGGGTTGTGGAACTCACGGGTGCTCTCCGTGCGTTCCTGCACGATCTCCGTGCGTCCCGCCTGGGGTTTGCCGCCACGGCGCCCGGGGCCCGGATCGGGTTTGACGATCCGGGACTCCCCGAACTCCGCGCGGAGCGCCCCGCCGGGCCGCGCCGCGGCGGGTGGACCGCTGGCGGGCTCGGGCGGCGTAGGCGGCGCGGACGGGGCCAGCGAGGCCCGCGGTCGGTGAGACGCACATCGCCCAGACCCGGCGTGGTCGGCACCGCGCCCGGCAGGTCGGGGACGGTCCTGTCGACCGCGGCCGGGACGGCGGGCTCGATGGCCCCGGCCGGTTACGGCGCCGCTGAAAACGGGCAGGCGGCGGCGCCGTAACCGCCCGCCGGGAGGGGAACCCGGCAGGCGGCACGCATCAGGGGACGGGTGTGGGACGGGAGACGGCGGGAGGACGGAACGCGGGCGCGGGCGGTCGACGCGACGGGTCGGGAAAAGCGGCCGGCGGAAACCACGCCGGTGACCTGCGCCCGCGGGAACGGGCGCAGCAGAGATCACGGGCAATGCGAACTACGTCGGGTGACGGGAATCCCGATCGAGCCACCGCCCTGTGGGCTGGACGGGCGACACGGACCGCGTTCCGGTGGGCTCCGAAACATGGTCCGTCGGCCGGGAGCCAGCAGAGCCGGAATCCGGTGTCTGAATGTTTGCGGAGCGCAGCATTGCACAGCCTTTGCCGCCCCGCCAAGCCTTCAGTACAGGATCAGATACCTCCGGGTAGGAGGATTGACGGCTGGTGGTCGACCCGGGTACTCCACGCTCGTGCGCTTGCCCACGCGACACCGCGCCGCACCACACCGCACCCCGACCCGGCCGACCGGCCAGCCCGAGATGACGTTCGACCGTCACCCCACCGATGATCGATGTTGCGTGATCGCCCTGCCGATACACGGACGATCCATCCAGCCAACCCTTTCCCTCCGACTGTTATCAAGACAACAGTCGAGGCCGAACCCTCCCGTTTCGGTAGCGGACAGTCCGGACTTTCTGTCACAGTCCTGTTTCGCAACGCATCGCCGTAGCGAAGACCGTGGCTCCCGGTTGACAATCAACCGCCGCGAGTGCACCAGGATTTCTCACGGAGAGTGATGATCTAGAGAGCCGGCAGCCCGCTCCGGGCCGGTCTCGTCTACCGGTCCGTGGCCCTCGAGCAGCCGTACGGCTTCCGTCACAGCCGCACGGCGCCCTGCCTGGCCCGGTGGTCGGCGAGATTTCGCCTTCACCGGACCAGGCTTATGGGTCCTGAACAGGTAGTTTTGTCACACGCGCCCCCGCGTCCGGTAGGTGGAGCACTGTCCGTCGGGCGCCTCCGAGCCCAGGAGCAGCGTGCCGGTGAGCCGTCATCGCCGACCTAGTGAATCCACGACCGGTCCTCCCTCTGTACGCGAATCATTGAGCCAGCAGGTTCAGTTCAACGCGCACGGAAAGCCACGCGCCTCCCGGCAGGACACCGGCCGTCATCGACCGTTGGGGAAGGCGGTCCCGGCAACCGGCGCGAGTATTCCTGAAGTTCGGACCGCGGTGTTACCGGCTGTTGTTTCGGGCCCGGCTGCGACACCGGCGGCGCAGGGCGGCCCGAGCGGCGGGACGGCCCGGCACCGGCGCCCCCCGCCCCCCGCCAGACCCCCCGGCGCCAGCCCCCGTGGTGCCCGGCACGCCAGGCCGGCGCGGCAGGCACCGGCACACCGGAGCCGACGGTCGGGCGTGGTCCGCATGACGGTGCTGCCGACCGTGCTCGCGACCGCCCTGATGTTGTTCTGCGCCGCGGGGGCACCCCGCGACGACGACGACGGCGGCGACCGTGACCAGCTCGGCACCACCGCTCCCCAGCCGGTCCACCCGGGCGACTGGGCCATGCCCGAGCTGGTCCCCAACGGTCCGACCGCGACGCCCGATCCGACCGCCCTCACCTCGCAGTCGCTCGCCGAGGACGCGACCGCCGACCCGGGCGGCACCCATACGACGATCACCCTGACCGCCGCGGCGCGGGGCGTCCCCGCCCGGCTGCTGGCCGCCTACAAGGAGGCGGCCGACCGGCTCGCCGAGGACGAACCAGGCTGCCACCTGCCCTGGGAGCTCCTCGCCGCCATCGGGAAGGTCGAATCCGGGCACGCCGCCGGGCGGCCCATCGCCGCCGACGGCACCGTCACCCGGCGCATCGTCGGCCCGCCTCTCAACGGCGCCGCCGGCACCGCGCTGATCCGCGACAGCGACCGCGGCGCCCTGGACGACGACACGACCTACGACCACGCCGTCGGGCCGATGCAGTTCATCCCGACCACCTGGCGGACGGCCGGCCGCGACGGGAACGGCGACGGGCGCAAGGACCCGCACAACATCTACGACGCCACCCTGGCCGCCGGCTACTACCTCTGCGCCCACGGCCGGGATCTGGCCGACGCCGGTCAGCTCCGCGCGGCGATTCTCGCCTACAACCCGTCGGACGCCTATGTCCGCACCGTTCTGACCTACCTGAACGGCTACCGGCAGGGCGGCGCCGCGGTGCTGCCGCCGTCCACGCCGGCTCCCGGAACCGGTTCAGGCTCCGGGTCCGAGTCCGGGGCCGGCTCCGGATCTCCGACCCTGGACGGCGTGCCGATCGTGGCGATGACGCCGAACGGCCAGGGCGGCGCGCCGTCCAGCCCGCCGGGTACCTCACCCCCCGCGGCGACGCCGAGCCCGACGCCGACGCCGGGATGCGAGCCGCTGCGCGCGGCCGACCTGACCGTCGCTCTCACCGACCTCGATCCCGATGTCGCGGGCTACGAGGCGCTCGATCTCACCGCGACCCGCACGCCGTGGCCGGACGTCGACGTCACCGTCGACACGCGGGTGGACACGACCACCGGAACCGCGATCACCACGAGCCGCCGAACCGTGCCGGCCGAGGCCGCGAGCGCCGCGCCCGCGTTGCTGGCCCGGATCCCCGGCGCCGGCCTCGCCACCGCCGAGCTGGCGGACGACAGCATCGTCCTCACCCTCACCGCCGAGCCCGCGGACGGGGCCTGCCCCGCGGTCGTGCGCCTGCGCATCCGCAACGTCCACCCGGAGTCGTTCGCCCCGCCGGCCGCCCCGCCACCGCCCAGCACGCCGCCGACCACCGGACCTCCGGCCAGCGGGCCGCCGACCAGCGGGCCACCCACCGGCACGCCGACGACGCCGGCCGGCGCACCGCCCGCCGGCACACCATCCACCCCGCCGCCCGCGACCGCACCGCCCACGACCGCGCCGCCGGCGACCACCACGCCCGCGATCGCGCCGCCCACGACCGCGCCACCGGCAGCCGTGCCGCCCGCCGCCGATTCGGCCGCGCCGCCGGGCGAGGCGACCCCGGTCACGACCCCGCCGGCCGTTTCAGCCCCGGACGGCCCCCCGCCCACCGCATCACCCTGAGAGACAGGCGTTCGCCAACCGGCGTCCAGCCGGAGATCAACGAGAGCCGGTCGCCCGACGGAGGCGGGTCGCGCCGGATGGCGCAGTCGCGCGCACTTCGCCGCAAGCGGTCCCAGAAGCATCCGGCGCGGTCCAGACTTGCGAACGTGCCGGCAAACGCCCTCCATGCACTCGACACGGTCATGGTGCGCGCTTTCGCGGTCATCCGTACGCTGAATATCGCCGTTCTCGTCGGCTACGTCATCGTGTGGCGGTCCTGGTACGCGGACCATCCGGTCGGGCTCGGCGCGGCCGTGGTCACGGCGGCCTGGGGTGTCCTCTTCGTGGCCGTCTGCCTCGCCCGGCAGGCGCTCCCCCGCCGCCTCGTCGCCGGGAACGTGGCCCTCGCGATCATCACCAGCGCCGGCGCGGTGCTCTGGCTGCCACCGGATTCGGTGGGCGGCTCCGGCACCTGGGTGTTCTCCACCGCGACCCACGCGGCGCTCGTCGCCGCGACGGTGTACGGCCGCCGCACCCACGCCGTCGTGATCACCGCGATGGTCGCGGCGCTCCTCGGCGGCGCGGTGGTCGCCCAGGTCACCCTGGACGATCCCGCCCTCGGCGGGAACCACACCCCGCTGAAACGGGCGGTCGTCGGGGTCGTGATGCTCGCCGGGCTGGCGCAGCTCTTCCGGCTGGCCGTCGACCGGCTGCGGGCGATCGCGCTGGACGCCGACGCCCGCCTCACCACGGCCGCGGCCGAGCAGGAGGTGGCCGCGGTCGCCGCGGCCCGGCTGCGGGACGAGCGCGAGCGGGAGCGGGTGCTGCACGACACCGTCCTGAACACGCTCACCGGCATCGCCTGGGGCGGCGGTGCCTCTCACAGCGGACGGAGCGGGCCAGGTGGGCCCGGCAGGCCGGACCAGCCGGGCAGACCGGACCAGCCGGGCGGACCGCCGGTCGGGCCCGGGCAGCTCACCGCCGAGCAGTGCCGCCACGCGATCGAGGCCGTCCGGTCGATGCTGGACGGCACCGCCGGCGGAACGCGCGACCTGGCCCAGCCGATGCGGCGGGTGGTCGCCGTCACGCGGGCCCGCGGCCTGCGGGTGGACGTCCGGGCGCTGCCCGCGACGGATCTTCCCCACGAGGTGGTGGTGGCGCTGGCCGGGGCGGCCCAGGAGCTTCTCGCCAACGTGCGCCGGCACGCCGGGACGGACCGCGCCGCGCTCGAGGTGCGCTGGCGGCGCCCCGACGGGGCGGTCACCGTCATCGTGTCGGACCAGGGGGCCGGGTTCGTGGCCGGCGACGTCTCCGGCGACCGGCTCGGGCTGGCCCGGTCGGTGCACGCGCGGATGGCGGAGATCGGCGGGCAGGCCACCATCACCTCCGAGCCCGGTCGCGGGACCACCGCCCGGCTGACCTGGATCGGCGGGGAGAACGGCGGAGAACGCCGCGGGGAGACCGGTGGTGGGCGGGCGGCGGGGCGCCACTCCGCCCGGCCACCCGCCCACCGGCCGGCCCACCACAGAGGCACCAGCCCGCGGCCCCGAAGGTGGTGGGCCGGGTACCGGGGGTGGTGGGCCGGGTCGGGCGGGCGGTGGGCCGGGTCCCCGTCGACTGCGGCCGGCACCACCGCGGCCGAGCTCCGGGACTCCTACGCCGCCGGCCTGCGCCGGACGGTCGCCGCCGTGACGGCGCTCTGGTTCTTCTGCACCGTCGTCGTCCTGGTCTTCGTCGCGCCGTCGAGCCGGTCGGTGCCCGCCGCCGTGCTGCACTGGCTGGCGATGGCCCTCGTGGTGCTGCCCGCCGCCTGGACGGCCTACCACCGGCCGCTGCACCGCGCCGAGGCGATCGTCCTGATGGCGCTGGCGCTGGCGGTGACGACGGCGGTCGGCTTCAACATCGCGCCCACCCACGCCGACGCCGCCGCGGGAACGGGCGGGCCGCCGAGCAGGATCAGCACCTGGCCGGTCCTCATCCTGCCGCTGCTGCTGGCGTTGCTGGCGGTGTCCCGGTTGTTCGTCGAGTGGATCGTGGCGATCGCCGCCACCGTGACGGTGCTCGACCTGCTCGTGCTCCGGGGCGCGGGCACCGGCCCGCTCGCGCTCGCCCAGCTGCTGACCGCGACGAACGGCCAGATCGCCATGCAGGTCATGGTGTCGATGGGCGGCCCGCTGCTGCGGCGCACCGCGGACCAGGTCGCCCGCGCCGTGGCGGCGGAGACCGGGCAGGCCGCGGCCGCGCGGTCCGCGGCCGCGATCCGCCAGGACCGGGCCCGCGGCCTCGCGACAGTCGAGCGGGAGGTCCTGCCGCTGCTGGAGGCGGTCGCCGACGGGCTGCTCGACCCCGGCGACCCGGCGGTGCGCGAGCGGTGCGGCCGGCACGCGACTGCCGTCCGGCGGGCGCTGGTCACGGGTGCGACCGGGGCGCTGGGCAGTCTCGCCGAGCCCGTCTTCGAGGCGCGGGCCCGCGGGCTGGACCTTGAGGTGCGGGTGGCCGGCGAGGCGCCGCGGATTCCCGCGCGGGCGCGGGAGCGGCTCGCCGCCGTGCTGCCCGGACTGCTGCGCGCCATCCCGGCGGCGGGGGCGGGGCACGCCGTCCTCACCCTGCTCTGCGACGAGGGGGACGGCCGGCTCTTCCTGACCTACCCGGCCTCCGCCCCGCCGGAGCCCGCCGCGCTGGCCACGGTGACCGAGCTCGCCGCGGTGACCCAGGCGGCCGAGGAGAGCGCGCCGACCGAGGGGACCGCCGGTGGCGGGGTGCTCTCGGTCAGCGCGGACGTCGACGACGGCCAGGTGTGCGTGGAGCTCGCCTGGTCGGCCGGCCGGGCCGTCAGGCTCGGTCGGAGCTGAACCGGACGGCGCCGGCGCCGAGCACCGCGCCCGGGAACACCCGGGCCCCGGCGCGCAGCTCGTTGCCCGGCTCGATGACGGCGCCGTCGCCGATGACGACGTTCTCGAGCACCACCCCGTTGCCGATCACGGCCTCGCGGCCGACGACGCTGTCGCGCACGTACGCGCCCGCGCCCACGGACGCCCGGTCGAACAGCACCGAGCCGTCGATGCGCGCGCCGGTGCCGACCGAGGCGCCCGCGCCGATCGTCGAGCCACCGCCGATCTTCGCGTCGGTGGCCACCGTGGACCCGGGCAGCACGAGGCGGTCCCCGATCGGCCCGGGCAGCGCCGAGGACGGCATCCGCCCGGTGACGAGGTCCCGCGAGCCGAGGACGAACGCCGCCGGCGTCCCGAGGTCGAGCCAGTAGGTGTCGTCCGGGTAGCCGACCACCGGCACCCCGCCGGTGAGCAGGGAGGGGAAGGTCTCCCGTTCGACCGAGACCGGACGTCCGGCGGGAATGGTGTCGATCACCGAGCGGCGGAAGACGTAGCAGCCGGCGTTGATGAGGTTGGTGGGGGGATCGGGGGTCTTCTCGAGGAAGGCGGTGACCCGGCCCGCCGGGTCGGTCGGGACGACACCGAAGGCACGCGGGTCGTCGACCCTGGTGAGGTGGAGGGTGACGGCCGCGTCGGCGGTGGTGTGCCGCTCGACGAGGGCGCCGATGTCGAGGCCGGAGAGAATGTCGCCGTTGAAGATGACCACCGGCTCGTCGGCGCCGGAGCGCAGCCGGCTGGCGACGTTACGGATGGCGCCACCGGTGCCCAGCGGCTCGGTCTCGGTGACGTATTCGAGTTCGAGGCCGTGCCCGGAACCGTCGCCGAAGTACTCCTCGAAGACCTCGGCCCGGTACGAGGTGGCGAGGACCACCCGGGTGATCCCCGCGTCGCGGGCCCGGGCGAGCATGTGGGCCGTCACCGGCACGCCGGCGACCGGCAACATCGGCTTCGGTGCCGACATCGTCAACGGGCGGAGACGGGTTCCCTGCCCGCCGACCAGCATCACTGCGTCCATGGGGCGTCAGTGTCGCAGAGCACGTCCGAGTCGGTTGCGTGTGCCCGGCCGGGTGACCCCCATGCTCAACGAGAGGCCACAGGCTGGACACACATCGTCGGGCCGGCGTTCATGTCCCGCGGGGGTCACGGAGGCCGCGGGGCCCCGCGGCGGTCCCGCGGGAGCCGGCCGCGACCGCGGCCTCAGCGTGGCTTGCGGGCGGAGGTGAGCAGTTCGGCGGAGCGGGTCGCGCGCGCGCCGGCGCTGTCGCGGGCGAACGCCAGGGTCAGCAGCAGCCGGGCACCCAGGCCGACGGTGAGCGCCACCCGCAGCGGCAGCTGGGCCGGCCGGTCGTACTGCCGCCACAGGTAGCGGATCATGCTCCGGTGGTGGGCGAGCACCATCTTCCGCGACGACCGCTTCGTCGAGTGCCCGCCGAGGTGCTCGACGACCGCCGACGGGACGTAGACGAGCTGCCGGTCGGCCAGCCCGATACGCCGGCCCAGGTCGACGTCCTCCATGAACATGAAGTACGACTCGTCGAAGCCGCCGACGCCCTCGAAGACCTCCCGGCGCAGCAGCTGGCAGGAACCGGAGAGCCAGCCGGCCGTCATCTCCCGCGGGGCCCCGCGCTCGCGGCGGTAGGACGCCGTCCACGGGTTCGTCGGCCAGCACCAGCCGAACAGGGCGTGGCCGATGCCGCGCCCCAGCGACGGCAGGTCGCGGGCGGAGGGGTAGAGGGCGCCGTCCGGGTTGGTGATGCCGGGGCCGAAGGCGCCGCCGCCGGGCCAGCGGTCGGCGGCGGCGATCAGCTCGTCGAGGCTGCCGGGCCCGAAGGCGATGTCGGCGTTGGCGACGACCAGCCAGGGGGCGCCGGCGCCGGCCGCCCCGCGGTTCGCCGCGGTGCCGTAGCCGAGGTTGCGGCCGGGGCGCAGCAGGGTGACCTCGGGCCGCTCACCGGCGGCGCGGGTGCCGACGTCCACCTGCGGCGAGTTGTCGACCACCACGACCTCGTAGGGGCGGGTGGTCGACTTCGTCAGCGAGTCCAGGAAGGTTCCGATGACCTCCCCGGAGCGGAAGGTGACGACGATGACCCGGATCTCCGGCTTGTCCACCGGGGAACCGTAGCGCGTCAGCCGCCGGCCGCCGCACCGGCCCGGCGAGCCGGGTGGTCAGGCTTCCGGGCCGGGGCGGTCAGGCGCCTGGGCCGGAGCCGTCAGGCGTCGGCCACCGCGCGGGCGTAGCTCGCCAGGTGGGCCTCCGCGGAGGCCGCCCAGGTGAACTCGTGGGACCGGGCGAGCCCGGCCGCGGCGAGCTGGGCGCGGCGCTCGGCGTCGTCGAGCAGCGCGCTCATCTCGCGGGCGATCGAGTCCGGGTCGGGCTGGGTGTAGGCGACCGCGTCGCCGCCGACCTCGGGCAGCGACAGGCGCGGGGTGGTCAGCACCGGGGCGCCGCAGGCCATCGCCTCCAGCACCGGCAGGCCGAAGCCCTCGCCGTGCGACGGGTAGGCGACCAGCTCCGAACCGCCGAGATAGCCCGGCAGGTCGGAGAAGCGCAGGTAGCCGGGCCGGATCACCCGCAGGTGGCTCGGCACCGAGGCCACGGCCGCGTCGACGTCGTCATCCCAGCCGGAGCCGCCGGCCAGCACGAGCGCCGGCGGCTCGTCACGCCAGTGCACCGCCTCCGCCCAGCCGCGAATCAGGTTCGGGACGTTCTTGCGCGGTTCGAGCATTCCGAGGAAGGCCACATAGCGGGTGTCACCGAGGCCGAGGCGCAACCGCACCCGGCGCCGGTCCTCCTCCGTCGGCGGGTGGAACGTGGTCGTGTCCACCCCGTGATAGGCGACGTCGGTCGTCGTCGACTCGCCCTCGAGAACGCGGACGAGCTCGTCGCGGGTCGCCTTCGAGGGGACGATGATGCGGCTCGCCCGGCGCACCGCCGTCCGCATCGCCGACCGGAAGAACGTGCCCTTCACCGCCGTGTGCATCTCCGGCTCGGTGAAGAACGTGACGTCGTGGATGGTCACGCACACCGGCCGCTGCGCGCGTAGTGGCATCGTGTAGTGCGGCGAGTGGATGACATCCGCGTTCACCTGTTCGGCGACGAGCGGAAGGCCTGTCTGCTCCCACGCCAGCCGCGCCGGCCGGTGCGCGATGGCCGCCGGGCCCGACAGGACGGTCGCCCGCGGCGCCATCCGGCTGTAGCGTTCCTCGTCCGATCGCTGGCACACCAGCGCCATGTCGGCGCCGGCCGCGCCCAGAGCAGCGACGAGCCCGTCGACATACCGCCCGACACCACCGCGGTCGGCCGGAACCGAGGTCGCATCAACGAGCACCCGGGGTCCCACGGCGCTCCTTCCGAGACGTGCCGCCTGAATTCAGTGTGGCCGCTTGCTTCTCAACGGGGGCAACACTACGCCCGCCCGTCGTCGGCGACGGACACGGCAGGGGAGCCGCTGATTCGACGGTAGAGCTCCCAGCACGATCGCGCCGCCCCATTCCAGGTATATCCCGCCGCACGGACCGGTCCGGAACGCGACAAACGACTGTGTAGCCGGGGATTCTGGACGATACGCGCGAGCGCCTCGGCGAAGCCGGCCGGATCACCGATCCGGGCCACCAGTGCCGCGTCGCCGGCGACCTCGACGAGAGCCGGCGTGTCGGAGACGACCACCGGCACCCCGTGCGCCATCGCCTCGATGACCGGCAGGCCGAAGCCCTCGGAGCGACTCGGCGCGACCAGCACGGTCGCCCGGGAGAGCACCACGGCGAGATCTTCGTCACTGATCCGGCCGAGACCAAGGAACCGCCCGGACGCGGCAAGCTCGGCGAAGCCCCCGGGCCCGGTCGCGGCGGGACCGAGATCACCCCAGCCGGCCGCTCCGACGTGCACCAGCGGAAGGTCGGGCGCGTCCGGGTGACGCAGGGCGGCGAGCAGGGTGTCCAGGCCCTTGCGCGGCTCCATCGTGGCCAGGGTGAGCAGGTACCCCCGTTCGGGCAGGCCCAGCCGGGCGGCCCGGTGATCCGCGTCCGGCGGCACCCGCAGCACCGCCTCGGCGACCCCCTCACCGATCACGTGCAGCCGCCGCGCGTCGATCGGCAGTTGCTCCCGGATGTCGGCCGCGACGGCCCGGGTCGGCACGATCACCGCGTCGGCGTGCCGGGCGACCCGCTCCCCCATCTCCCGGTGCCAGCGGACGCCGTGCGGCGTCAGGGTCTCGGGGTGCGTCCACGGGACGGCGTCGTGCACGGTGACCACCAGCCGCTGCCCGGCCCGGGTCGCACCGGCGGCCCGGCCCCGCCGGCCGGGTGGGGGCACGAGCAGGGTCGGCGCGTGGATGATGTCCGCGCCGGTCGGGGTCGGGCCCGTGCCGCGCGCCCAGGCCGCGGCCAGCGCCCGGCGCGGCAGGCCCAGCCGCAGCGGCCCGAGGACACCCGGCAGAGCCGCCGCGGAGGTGTCCCGCCGCAAGGCGCACCACCCGACGACACCGTCCCCGGGATCCGCGGTCCGGGCCAGGGCGGCGGCGAGCTCCGCGGAGTACCTTCCGGTCCCCCCGGGGACCGGCGCCAGTATCTGCTCGACCAGGAAACCGACCCGCATGGCGCCAGTCTCCCCCGCCCCGCGCCCCCCACCGACCCCACCCCACCCGCCCAGCCCAGCTCCGCCCCAAATCAACAAAATCCCAACAGGCGGCGCGCAAGCCTCAGCAACCGGGGCGGGTCGGTGAGTCCATGGACTCACCGACCCGCCCCACATCGGCAGGCGCGGGGGGCAGGGGGTGGGGTCAGTGGTCGCGGCGGGCCGCGACCAGGCCGGCGATGATCATGACGGCGCAGCAGCCGAGGCCGACGACGTAGCCCCAGCCGCGGTGCCCGAAGGAGTCGAACGCGGCCCCGAGGCCGAAGACGACCAGCGCGAAGAGCATGACGGTGAGGAACGCGGCCAGCAGTTTCTGCGCGGGCGGCGCGGGCGCGCTCACGAGACGGCTCCGGTCCGCTTCCGGGCCGCGGCGTTCACGGCCGCGGCGTTCACGGCCGCGGTGTTCAGGGCTGCCGCCTGCGGGCGTGGGTCAGCACGACGCTGCCCGTGGTGTCGGGTGCGCGCCGGTCGGAGAGGGCCACCAGCGGGGAGAAGACCGCGGCCGCGTTCCAGCCGATGCGCCCGCCCTTGGCGGACAGGTTGAGGTAGAGGCGCTCCGCCCGTTCGGACCGGAACATGTAGGTCTGGCGGACCACCTCGAGCCCGGCGTCGCCGAGCAGCTTCGTGAGCTGCTCACCCGGATAGGTGTGCTGCACGTGGTAGCGCTCGCGGTGGCTGGCGAACAGGTCCGGCCAGCGCTCGGCCCGGGTCAGGGCGTCCGCGGACATCACCAGGTCGCCGCCGGGGCGCAGCACGCGGGCCATCTCGGCGAGGGCGGCCGGGCCGTCGTCGAAGTGCTCGATCGCGCAGACCGACATGACGACGTCGAAGGTGGCGGGCGCGAACGGCAGGCGCAGCGCGTCGCCCTCGACGAGGCTCGGGCGGTGCTTCAGGCGGCTGCCGAAGTCCAGCTTGTGGCGGGCGAGGTCCAGGCTGACGGCGCGGGCGCCGCGGCGGACCGCCTGGCCGGCCCAGTAGCCGTCGCCGCCGGCGACATCGAGCATGGTCCGTCCGTGCAGGTCGCCCGCCCAGGAGAGCAGGGTCCCGACCTCGCGGCGGCGCATGACATGCACCTGGTGACCGGCGTAGGCCAGGGCGTCGTCACGTAGGGAACTCATGGCGCACAGTCTGCCTTTCCCACCAGGCGGGACCTGGTCCCGACCCGTTGAACACCCAACTGAACACACTCATAGGCGACACACTTCGGGTCGCCCCGCTCCCCGGCCGCCGGCAGCGGGGCCCGCGCCGTCAGCACGGTTCGAGCACGGCGTCGAGGTAGCCGTCCCACGCGCTGTCGATGTCGGGTGGGGCCACCTTCGCGCGCAGCCCGGCGAGGACTCCCGGCTCGTACAGCCGGCGCAGGGCCGCCGCCAGCGCCGCCGGGTCGTCGGGCGGCACGAGCAGGCCGTCCACCCCGTCGCGCACGGACGTCGTGAGCGTGCCGACGCGGGTGGCGACGACGGGGACGCCGTGCAGATGCGCGAGGTCGACGTTCTGCGAGGCGGTGCCGGCCCGGTAGGGCAGGACGAGGGCGTCCGCGGCGGCGAACAGCGCGGGGACGTCCTCGGCCGGCACGTAGCCGGGGCGCAGCGTGACCCGCTCGCCGAGGCCCAGCTCGGCCACCAGGGCCCGCGTGCTCTCGATACCGCCCCAGAACTCCCCGGCCACGGTCAGGCGGACGTCCTCGGGGCCGGCGGCGAGCGCGCGCAGCAGCACGTCGAGGCCCTTGTACGGCCGGACCAGCCCGAAGAAGAGCAGTTCACGCGCCGGCTCACGCGCCGGCCCGGACGCCGGCCCGCGCGTCGGCTCGGACGCCGGCCCGGAGCGGGCCGGATCCTGGTCGGCGGCGGTCCACAGGTGGGGTGCCATCTCGGCGACGCGCACGGGGGCGGCGGTCAGCTCGGCGGCGAGTTTCGCCTGCGGGTCGGTGTGCACCAGCACGGCCGAGCAGCGTCGGAGCACCGCGGAGACCAGCGGCTCGTCGATCCGCCGACGCTCGTGCGGCAGCACGTTGTGGCACAGCGCGAGGACGGCCCGGGACGGCCGGGTGCCCGCGGCCCGACCCCGCGGCCCCGCCAGCCCGCGCAGCCCGGTCAGGATGCCCAGGTAGGCGGGAGCCTGGATCGGGGTCACGACGACCAGCACGACGAGATCCGCGGCGGCGGCGGAACCGGGGGTGCCCGGGCCGCGCAGCCGGCGGCCCAGCCGGAGCCACGAGTCGGGGCGGCGCCAGGACAGCGGGTAGGACGTCGCGGGGAACGGCGTCCCTTCGGGGGTGTCGACCCGCTGCTGGCCCGGGTAGAGCCGCGCCGGGTACTGGCGGGACCACGACTCGACCCGCACCTCGTGCCCGCGGGCGGCCAGGCGGTGCGCCAGCTCGGTGGTGTGCTGGGCTATCCCGCCCTTGTACGGATGGGTCGGCCCGATGATCGCGATACGCACGCCGACGCTCAGGTGTCGCTGCGCGACCGGGCCACCAGGTCACCGATCAGCGCGAGGACCACGATCTGGAACCCGACGAGGATCGCGAGCAGCGTGGAGGTGGTCACCCGCAGGTCGTACCGGACGAGGTCGACGATCAACTTCACGAAACCGAGCGCCATGATCCACAGGGCGACCGGCATCAGGACCTTGATCGGGTCGAAGTACATGACCATCCGCAGCACCTGCAGGATGTAGCGGCGGGCATCCTTGAACGGGTGGAACTTGGACGTCCCCGAGCGCTTCGCGTAGTGGATCGGCAGGTAGTCCACGGGGTGCTGGTTGGACAGGAACGCCATCGTGATGGTGGTGACGCAGGAGAATCCCGGCGGCAGCAGGCGCAGGTACGGAAGCGACACGTCCCGGCGGAACGCGCGTAGGCCGGAGTTCAGGTCGGGAATCTTCGTCCCGGAGAGTCGCTGCGCGACCATGCGAATGAACCACTTGGCCGGCACGCGGGCCCACTTGTGCGTGCCCTCCTCGGTCGTCCGTGCACCGACGACCTGATCCACGTCAGGGTTTTCGTCCAGGTAGCGAACAAACTCCGGAATACGTTCGTTCGGGTACGTCATGTCCGCGTCGGTCCAGACGACGATCTTCCCGCGGGCCTCCTGCGTGCCGATGCGGCGCGCCGTGCCCGAGCCGCCGTTGCGCCGGAACGGCATCAGCCGCATGTGGGGGAAGTTCTCCGCCACGTTGCGCAGGACGTCCAGCGTGCCGTCGGTCGACTTGTCGTCGATCACCAGCAGTTCGTAGCTGTAACCGCTGACGTCCATCGCCGCCGTGATGCGCTCGAGCTCGAGGACGACGTGATCCTGCTCGTTGTAACAGGGGAGCACCACGGTCACGTAGGGCGGTGTCTCCACAGCCGTCTTCGTCGGCTGTTCGGCTGGATGGATGGCGCTGACACTCACGTCGGTGTGACTCCCGGTCGTCGTTGCGCGCCCGCGTTCCGTCCCCGGCAGGTCGCGGGCAGTCCGCTCTCCAGGGTGACACGGCCCGCACCGGGGCCCGAACTCCGGTCGCCCCCGGACTGCGCCTACTGTTACCGCTCGTGGGGACGTTCAGAGGTGATCTACGGGAGTATGTGCGCCATGTACGGACTCTGCGGGCCGCGAGGGAGACCTCGGCCCGTTCGTTCGTGGCCGGTCTTCGGTATCCGCTGGCACACAAGCAGCCGATCTGGATCGGTTCACCGACTGTGATCGAGGGTCACGAGCGGATCGAGTTCGCCGACGGCGCCGCGCTGCGCATCGGGCTCGCCCCGTTCGGGCTCACCACCAAGCACGACGTCTCGATCCTGCGCGTGCACCCGGAGGGCCGGGTGCGCTGCGAGGGCGTCGTCTCGCTGCAGCGCGGGATCCGCGTCGTGGTCGACTCGGGGGTGCTCGAGCTCGGCCCGTTCGCCAACATCAACGGCTTCGCGAAGATCCTCGTCCGGGAGCGGGTGAAGATCGGCGCCTACTGCAACGTGTCGTGGAACACCCAGCTGCTCGACAACGACTTCCATCCCATGGTCGTGGACGGAGTGGAACAGCCCATGAGCGGGCCGATCGTGCTGGAGGACCGGGCCTGGATCGGCGCCGGGGCGATCGTGCTGAAGGGTGTGACCGTCGGGGAGAGCGCCGTCGTCGCCGCCGGTGCCGTGGTGACGAAGGACGTCCCGGCCAAGGCGATCGCGGCCGGCTCGCCGGCGAAGATCGTCGGACACATCGACCACTGGCGCTGAGCCGGTGTCCGCGTCGCCGACCGTCTCCCCCACCGGTTACCCGGTCGGAGCGCGTTTTCGGCCGATCATGCTGCTGCGCTCGGCACCGCTGCCGATCTGGCTGATCACCGGGCTGTTCGCGGCCCTGCTCGCCAGCTGGTCGGTGCTGGTGCCGCAGTACCACGCGCCTGACGAGCCGAACCACGTCGACGCGGTGATGCGGCTGGTCCAGGGCGCGGGATGGCCACACCCCGGCCACGCGTTCGTCCGTCCCGACGGGGTCGGCGCGATAGCCGCATCACCCTACGGAACCGACAAGCTACCCTACGACCTCGACTACGCCCCGATCGCCAAGGACGACGCCACCCCGCGCGGCGACCGCCCGACCTGGGACGAGATGGGCGACATCCGCCAGCCCGACGGCGAGCCGCAGCCCGCCGGGGAGATCCAGCAGCTCGTCCAGCATCCGCCGCTGTACTACTGGGTCGGCGCCGCCGTGCTCTGGGCGCTGCCCGGCGGCGACGGTGACGACCTGCGCTGGGACGTCACCATCGGGATCCTGCGCCTGATGAGCGCGCTGATGGTGGCGCCGATCCCGCTGCTCGCGTGGGCGGGGGCGCACCGGGTCAGCGACGGCAACCGGGTGGCGTCCACCTGCGCCGCGCTGGTACCCCTGGCGGTCCCGCAGCTCAGCCACATCGGATCGAGTGTCAACAACGACAACCTGCTCGCGCTGACCGCGGGCCTGGCCACGGTGACGATCGTCTACGTCCTGTGCGGGGACACCTCCCTGCGCACGGCCGCGTGGACCGGGGTGTTCATCGGCCTCGCCCTGTTCTCCAAATCGCTGGCGATCGTGCTCGTGCCGATGGCGGCGCTCGCCTACCTCGTCGCCTGGCGGCGGGCCCGGCGGGACGCGCACGCCCCACCCGCGCCGCCGCGGCGCGGCCCGGACGCCCCGTTCCTGCTCGCCGAGACCGGCCTCATGGCGGTCCCGCCGGGCTCGACCCGGCCGCCCTGGCGGCAGATCCTGCTCGGCGGCGTGCTCATGATCGGGTTCGGCGGCTGGTGGTGGGTCGTCAACCTCGTCCGGTACCGGACCTTCCAGCCCGAGACCCCCGGATTCCCGCTCGGCAACCTCCTGGACGACTGGGGGGATTACACCGAGGTCCTGGTCAACGGGACGATCCTGCGCTGGTGGGGCTCGTTCGGCTGGTTCGAGACGAACCTGCCGACGGAGTTCGTCCGCCCCGCGAGCGTCGCGGTGGTCGTTCTTTTCGCGCTGGCGGTCATCCGGGGACGCGACGGCCGGACGCGGGTGAATCTGCTGTTCCTGCTGTGGCCGACAATCGGCCTGTTCGGGTTGATGACCCTGCAGTCGGCCCTCGCGTTCGCCGACCATCATCACGTCAGCGGGATCTCGGGGCGTTACCTGTACGCGGGCCTGCCGGCACTGGCGATCGGCGTCGGGATGGGCTCGCTGGCCTTCGGCCGACGGGTCTCCCGGGTCTTTCCGGTCCTTTTCTTCGCGGCCGCCGCGGCGGCCCAGTGGTGGTCGGTCAAAACCGTTCTGCCGTACTTCTGGAAGCCCCCGGGTGGCGATCTCGCCGACGCCTGGGACGCGATGACGGCCTGGTCCCCCTGGCCGCCGGCCGCCGCCGTCGCCACGGTGTGGGTCGGCGCCGCGCTCGCGCTGGCAGTGCTGGTGAGCTGCGGATGGATCGCGTTCCAGGGTCCTGACGCCGACCCGGGCCCGACCCGTCCGGGCCCGACCGGTCCGGGCGCGGCCCGCCTGAGAACCGCCGCTCCGGAAACCGCCACTCCAGGAACCGCCGGCCCGGAAACAAACGATCCGAGAACGAACGATCCGAGAACGACCGACTGGGGACCGGCGGATTCACGACCGGCGGATTCACATCCGGTGTCTTCCCCGGACGGGTCGACCGAATCCACGACGATGGACGACTCCGAACCCGTGGACATCGCATCCGTCGACTCCCGGCCTTCCGGGCCGGGACGCTCCCAGGCCACGAGTACCCCCACGACCGCGACAACGCGTTCCACGGCAAAAGGCGACCCGCCGAGCGTGACGAGCCCGGTGCCGTCACACTGAAAGCAGGCCGCGGAGCGCACGCGTAGGCTCTGCGGTGTCAGCCATCTCGGTTCGGGGGGAGCCGTGCGTCGAAAGCGGGACTGGGAGACCGCGCCGCCTCCGGATCCCACCGGACCCTCGACCACCGCCGCGTCGAACCTGGCTCTGCCACTCGGTTCGGACGACCCCGAACAACTCGGCCGTTACCGGCTGCTCGGGCGTCTCGGCGAGGGCGGCATGGGCACGGTCTACCTCGGGCGCAGCCCGGATGACCGGCTGGTGGCCGTCAAGGTCATTCGGGCCGACCTGGCCCGTGTCCCCGAGTTCCGGGCCAGGTTCCGGCGGGAGGCGGACGTCGCCCGGCGGGTCGCCCGCTTCTGCACGGCCGAGGTCCTCGACGTGGTCGACCCGCCCGACGGGCAGCCGTACCTGGTCACCGAGTACGTCGACGGCCTCACGCTGGCGCAGGCCGTGGCCGTCGAGGGCCCGCTGCGCTCGGCGGACCTGGAGCGGGTGGCGGTCAGCGTCGCCGCCGCGCTGACGGCCATCCACGGTGCCGGGCTGGTGCACCGTGACCTCAAACCGTCCAACGTGCTGCTCTCGACCCTCGGCCCGCGGGTGATCGACTTCGGCATCGCCCGGGCCCTCGACGCCCAGACCATGCTCAGCCAGGAGATCCAGCGCATCGGGACACCGGCGTTCATGGCACCCGAGCAGGCCAACGGCCTGGCGGTGACCGCCGCGGCCGACATCTTCGCCTGGGGCGGCCTCGTCACCTACGCCGGCACCGGCTCCTATCCGTTCGGGGACGGGCCGACGCCGGTCCAGCTCTACCGGGTCGTCCACCGGGAACCGCTGCTGGACGGCCTCGACCCGGCGCTGCGACCGATCGTCGAGCAGGCCATGCGCAAGGACCCGGCGCAGCGGCCGTCCGCGCAGGAGCTGTTCCTGCGGCTGGTCGGCATGGGGCCGGCGACCCATCCCGACCCCGACGTCACCCGGGTCATCAGGACGGGATCAACCCCCGTCATCACCCCGGCCACGGATCCGCGGGCCGGTTCCGCGGCGCCGCCGGTGGACGGCGCTCCCGCCGGCGCCGCACCGGCGGGCCAGAGCCCCGGTGCCGCGCTGCCGGGGCAGGCCGGAGGAACCCCGCCGCCGGGCCGGAGCGGCGGCACCGCGCGGGGGGGGCAGTCCACCGGTGCGAGCGCCGGCACCGGTGCGGGCACGGGCGGCACCGGCCCCGACACGGGCGGCACCGGGGCCGGGGAGGCGGGGCACGGGGCGCGCTCGCTCGCCGACGTCCCCGCGCAGCCGGCGCCCGAGCACGACCAGGCCGCCGACCGCCGCCAGCCGGCGCCGGGCGGCGGGCCCGGACCCCGGGCCACCCGGTTCCTCGCGGCCACCTCGCGGCGCCGGATCGCGCTGTTCGCGGCACCGGTGCTCGCGCTGCTGCTGATCGCCGCGCTCATCCCGCTGGCCTTCAGCACCGGTGCCGGCAAGGAGGAGACACAGGCCGACGTGGCGCGGCGGGTGGCCGCGACCGCCGAGGCGGTGCGCGACTCCGACGCCGGTCGGGCGGCGCGACTGAGCCTCGCGGCGTTCCGGATCAGCCCGGTGCCGCAGGCCCGCGCCAGCCTGCGGACGTCCTATTCCGCCGCCACCGCGACCGTGCTGAGCGGGCACACCGGCTCCGTGCTCGGCCTGGGCATCAGCCCGGACGGTCGGACCGTCGCCACCTCGGGGGCCGACAACGTGGCCCGGCTGTGGGACGTCTCCGACCGGACGCGCCCCCGGCAGCTGGCCACCATCGACGCGCACGGCGCCTGGGTGCTCGACGCGGCGTTCAGCCCCGACGGGAAGCTGCTGGCGACCGTCGGCTACGACCGTTCCGCGCGCCTGTGGGACATCAGCGACCGGACCAGGCCGAAGCAGCTGTCGGTCATGCTGGCGCACAACGGGTACGTCCTCGACGCCGCCTTCTCCCCCGACGGGAGGATGCTGGCCACCTCGGGCTACGACAACACCGCCCGGCTGTGGGACATCACCGACCCGCGCCAGCCGCACGAGCTCGCCGTGCTTAACCGGCACACCAGCTGGGTCAACGAGGTCGCCTTCAGCCCGGACGGCAAGCTCCTCGCCACCGCGAGCGCCGACCACACGGCGCGGCTGTGGGACATCGCCAACCCGCGCCAGCCCCGCCCGCTGGCCGCCATCACCGCCCACACGGACTTCGTCTGGACGGTCGCCTTCAGCCCCGACGGCCGGCGCCTGGCCACCGGTGGCTACGACGGCCTGGTCAAGATCTGGGACGTCACCGACCCGACGCGGCCGGGCGCGACCGCGTCGTTCCGCGCGGACGAGAAGTGGGTCTTCGACGTCGCCTACAGCCCGGACGGCCGGACCCTGGCCACCGCCGGCTGGGACACCAGCGTCCACCTGTGGGACCTGACCGCGCCGGGCCAGCCCGCGCCGGCCGGCCGGGTCTCCGGCCACGGGGACTGGGTCCAGGCCGTCGAGTTCACCCCGGACGGCACGTCCATCGTGACCGTCAGCGACGACCACACGGCCCGGATCTCCCGCATCGACGACGCCGGCCTGGTCGCGCGCGCCTGCGCGGACCCGTCCCGCCAGATCACCGCGGCCGAATGGCAACGCGACATCACAGACGTCCCCTACCAGCCAGTCTGCTGACCCCACCCCAGCCGGCCCAGCCCGGGCCCACACCGAAGCGAGTTGCGTGAGCAGCACACAGAGCGGCTCTGACAACTCACTTCGGCGGGTGTCACCGGGCGGGGCGGCCGGGGGTGGATCCGTGGTCGGTGCGGCGGGTCAGGCCGGAGCCCAGCCGGGCGACTACGGCATTGCCGACGCGGCTGGCGGGAGAGCTCGCGGCGGACGGCACGCCGGGGCCGCCGGGCCCACCGGGCCCACCACCGCGGCGGGAGCGCAGCGCGGCGTTGGCGATCCGGGCGGCGGTGACCAGCTTCGACTCGTCCGGTGACGCGGGCACCCACGGCGGGCGGGGGACCTTGCGCGCGGCGGCCAGTTCCTGTTCGAGCTCGCTGATCCGGTTCAGCCGTTGCAGGTCACGGGCGGCGGCCTCGCTGCGCTCGGCGTCGATCCGGGCCCATTCCCGCTGCCGGGCGCGGGCGGCGCCGACCGCGTCGTCCTGCAGCGCGAGGACCCGCAGGTACAGGTCGACGCGGTTGCGCTCCATCCGGGCCAGCAGGGTGTTGGCGACCCACGGTGCGAGCAGGTCGGCGGCGCGGCGGGCCCAGGGGGCACGGCGGTCGAGGATCACACCGAGTCCGAAGATCGGCGCGATGGTGAAGAAACGCAGGTCGGGATGCTCGGCGACGAAGTCCTCGACGGCGGTGCGCACCCCGTTGCGGGGGCCGCCCTCGGCCAGCGCCCAGGAGAACGCGCCCATGCCGCGGAAGCCGCGGCCGGGGACGGCGTCCGTCCGGTCGATCTCCACGCCAACGTCCCACGAGTTCGGCTGGCGCACCGACTCCGGGATGCGGTCGGGGGCGTAGTACTGGTCCCGGCGGCCGGCGGGCCAGCCGACGTCGTGCAGGATGACCAGCGGGAAATAGGAGCGGCCGAAGTCGCGCACGGCGGTCTCGATCATCCCGAGCTCGCCGCGGACCGTGGCGTAGTTGTGGTCCCCGTCGATCAGGTAGGCGTCGGTCGGGGCGTGGCCGTCCAGCGCCTCGGGGCTGTAACCGCGGACGACCTCGACGTCGAGACCACCGCCGGAGGACGGCGCCACACCCGGTTCGGGGTCGATGACCAGCAGCCGCCCGCCACCGCCGCGCCGCAGCAGGTCGACGAGCAGGGACGTCGTCACCCCGCTCTCCGAGCCGATCTCGGCGATGCTGCGCGCCCCGGACGCCTCCAGCAGCGGAACCCACATCTCACGCAGGTCCGACAGCGAGTGCAGCAACAGCGGCGCGAGGGTCTTCTCGGTGATCTCGGTGATCTCGGGGGCGTGGTCGCCGCCGTCGTAGGTGACGGCCGCGAGCTCGGCGAAGCTGTCACGCACCTCCAGGTCCGCCGCCTTGGCCGCCGCCGCGGTCGCGGGTGTGCGCCTGCCGGCGCCGGCGTCACCAGGCTCGGTGCCGCCCGGAGCAGGGCCACCGGGAACCGGGCTGTCGGGGACCGGGCCGCCGGGGACCGGGCCGCCGGGCGTCACGCCGCTCGACGGGGCCGCTGCCGGAGGGCCGGCGCGCCGGCCCCGGGGTTCCGGGCGGCCCGGGTCATCCACGGGCGCGTCGAACGTCGCCGAGCTCCCCGGCGAGACGACGTACCCGGACGAGACGGGAGCGGGCCGGCCGCCGAGCGGGCCCGGCTGCTCCGCGGCACGCTGCCCGGCCGCGGGCGGGGCCGGGCGCGGAGTGAAGAGGGAGGACGGGGGCAACGCGGTCGGTGGTGGTGTCGTCGAGGGCGGCGTGGGTGGACGCTGCTCGACCGGAGGCCTCGGCAGGGCCGGCGGCGGCACCACGGTCGGCGGCGGCACCCCGCCCGCCGGCGGCACCCCGCCCGCCGGCGGCACCACGGTCGGCGGCGGCACCGCGCCCGCCGGCGGCACCACGGTCGGCGGCGGCACCGCGCCCGCCGGCGGCACCACGGTCGGCGGCGGCACCGCGCCCGCCGGCGGCGGGGACTGACCCGGGCCGGCCGCCCCGCGTTCGGACTGGCGGCCCGGCCAGGCACCCGTCGGGTCCGTCGACGGGCGGAACCAGCGGCCGGCGGCGTCCTCCCCACCGGTGGGATCGTTCCGGCCCTGGGCCGGCTGCCGCCCGGTACCCCGGACCGGGCCCGCCCGGTCCGGGCTGTCGGCGCCGTCCGCGCGGACCAGGTCGTCACGGCCCCGACCACCCGAACGGTCCGGGCGGTCCGGCCGGTCCTGGCTGTGCGGGCTGTCCTGGCTGTGCGGGCGGTCCGGGCTGTGTGAACGGTCTCGGCCGCCCGCGTGGTCCCGGTCGGCCCCGTCGATGTCGTCCGGGCCGCCGGGCTCGGACGTCATCGCAGGCCGCCCAGCTCACGGCGGATCTTGCGGGCGGCGCGGACGGGCAGGCCGGTGCGGGCGACGCCGGCCGTGCGCACCTGCAGCGGGTCGGCCCGGATCCCGAGCCAGCCGAAGGCCATCTCGACCTCGATCGCGTACGTCCCGCCCAGCGTGGGCTGGGTGGTGAAATCGATCGTGTAGATGATCTGGGGGTCGTCGCCGACGATCTCCAGCAGGTTGGCCTGCAGCAGGCGGACCCCGACCAGGGCGAGCTGCTGGCCGGCGAGGTCGTCCAGCGAGGTGACGGTGACCTTGTACGGCTCGACGGCGTTGTGCAGGTGGAACGAGATCGTCAGCCAGTCGAGGCGGAGCAGGCCGCGCCGGCCGGCCGGGTCGATGCGCACCCGCCGGACGCCGATCCCGTCGATGCGCAGGCGGACGATCGACATGCCGTCCCGGCCGGAGCGGGTGACCGCGATCTCCTTCTGGCCGTGGGCGAAGTCGGTGCCGGTGTCGACGTACAGCTCGACCGGGCCGGCCGCCGCCTCCGGGGAGACCTCCTCGGCGGGCACCCCGGCCGCGGCGGCCAGGCCGCTGATCACCGCGAGCGACCGGTTCGCGACCCCGGCCACACCCGCGGGCCAGTACAGCTCCCGCATCGTGATCTTCTCGACGTCCGCGGGGGTCAGGTAGGGCATCCGGCGGACCAGCTCGGGCGGCAGCAGGCCCTCGGTGGAGTCGGAGCCGAAGTTGTCGTCGTGCGCCCAGGCCCCGAACGCCGACGCCTCGGCCGCGGTGGGACGGGAGACGAACCGGGTCAGCGTCCGCAGCGACGCGTGCCGGGCCCCGGGCTCGGACAGCGACGGCATCGCCGTCTCCGAGCGCCGGTAGCGCAGCCACTCCCGCTGGAAGGCGAGGATGCCGTCCTGGACGGCGGTCCGCTGGGCGACCTGGGTCCGCGACGTCCGGTCGATGCTCAGGACGGGCCGGCCGTCGTCGTCGAAGGAGACCAGCGAGCCGATGTCGGGCATACAGAGCTGTTCGAGCACCTCGGGACTGCGCATGAGCTGGTTGGCCATCAGCTCGGGCTGCCCGCCGGAGGCCGCGTAACCCTCGATCTGCAGGCCGGCGAGGCGGTGCGTGCCGGCGGCGGCGTTCGTCGCCAGGTACAGGCCGACGACGTCGAACTCGCGCCCGGTGGAGGCGAGCAGCCGGGCGAGCAGCGCCTGGATGGTGCCGCCCCAGCCCAGGTCGACCAGCACGATGCGGCCCGAGTCGGGCAGCTGGGTGTCGAGGTACTGGACGTAGCGGTCGCGCAGCCGGCCGGCGGTCAGCACGATCTCGCTGCGGATGCGCTCGTCGGAGCACAGCGCCTCGAGGGTGTCGTCGAGCAGGCCGGGGACGTCGAGCCGGCGGTCGGTGAGCGAGGAGATGCCGGCGACGTTGTCGATGGCCACACCGAGCTGGCGCAGCAGCTGGCCGACGCTGGGCGCGTGCCGGCGGACGAGGAACCCGCGCAGCTCCTCGGGACTGCCCTCGAACACGTTCGCCAGCGCGCAGACCTGCCGGGACGCCCACAGCGTCGAGGTGGTCACCCCGGCGTCGGCGCCCGGGTCGGCGATCAGCCGGGAGAGGAAGTCACCCTCGCGCATCAGGCAGTAGATGTGGTCGGCGCCGTGGTCCCCGGTGCGTTCCACCGCCCAGTCGGCGAACCCGGTGAAGACCGGGCCGAACACGGTCGCCCCGGACTCCCAGTAGCGGCGCAGCCCCGGCGGGACGGCGGCGGCGTCCGCCCGGTGCAGCGAGCGGGCCCGCAGCGCGGTCATGCCGTAGTCGCCGTTGGCGGCGTCGAGGGGGGTGTCGTCCCCGGGGCCGGTGAGCAGGCCCTCCAGCTCGATCGTCGCCTTCAGTGACCCGGAGTACTTCGGGTAGTGGATGGCGACGAGCCCGTGCTCGCGGGCGCTCTCCACGTCCGCCACCGGGTGGTCCCCGAGGTGGACGACCCGGGAGGGCTGCAGGTTCGAGGCGGCCAGCATGTGCCGGAACAGCCCGTCGCTCTTGCTGATGCCCGCGTCGGAGGAGGTGAAGATCTGGGTGAACGGCACCCCGGCGAGCTCCGGGCGGCTGAGCAGCCGCTCCAGCTGCGCGGCCGAGAAGTACGTGTCGGAGAGCAGGTAGACCGGCAGGCCGAGCTTGGTCATGGCGAGCTCGGCGAGCTCCACCACGGCCAGGTCGGCCCGGCACAGGTCCCGCTCGACGGCGAGCTCGACGTCCATCAGGTCGCCGATGCCGCCCGCGCCGGGCAGCGCGGGGACGAGCACCTGCCAGATCTCGTCCAGGCGCACCTCGTGGGTGCCGCGCACCTCGTGCGAGTGCAGCCTGGCCTGGTGCTCGGCGTAGACACGCAGCCGGGCGAACTCCCCCGGGGTGACCCCGGACGGGAGCTGACCGAGATCGGTCAGTCGATGTCCCAGCGTGATGAACGCGTGAGCCGGCTCGGGCACCATGCGCCAGAGCAGAGTGTCGAATACATCCAGAGTCAGGGCCTGCGCACCGCCCGACTCCAGATGCGACCAGACCTCGCGAAGTCGGACGTCGGTGAACACTGCCCGCCCCCTCCAGGCGACCGGGTCCCCGGTCGCCTCTTCTGGGCCGGCCAGGCGCCCGGCGGGAACAGGCTGCTCGGGTACGAGACGCGCTGTTCGGGTCGTGGCGGCTGCCGGCCGGAGCCAGATAGACGGCTCGATACTATGAACCACCCTGGAGGTGGCACTCACCGGACTGGGGGCATCACCTCTCGGGCGGGTGCGCGGTACGGTCTACGGCCATCGTCACGAACCCGAGTTGACGACACGAGCCAACCGGTGACGGTTGCGCTGGGCGGAGGAGGGGCCGAGCACGGTGCGGGTCCGAGATGCACGCCCGACGCGGGGAGAAGAAGGCCATGTCGAGGGTGGCTGATCTGTCCACGCTCCCGAAACCGGAGCCGACGCGCGGCGCTCCGGCGAACCGTCCGCGCGGGTCCGGTGCGCGCCATGTCGACCACCGCAGCCGCGCGCAGACGCGGGTCCGCTGGGAGCTGCTGCGAAACCTGATCCGCAAGGACCTGAAGGTCAAATACAAGGGTTCGACCCTCGGTTTCGCCTGGTCACTGGCGAATCCGCTGCTGCTCCTGGTCGTCTACACGTTCGTCTTCCAGGTCGTGATGAAGTCCGGAATTCCGCGGTTCGGCATCTACCTGATGTCGGGTCTGCTGGTCTGGAACGCGTTCTCGGGCAGTGTCTCGGCGGCGTGTGGCAGCGTGGTCGCCAATGCCAACCTGGTGAAGAAGGTGCGCTTCCCGCTGCTGGTGCTGCCGCTGTCGGCGGTCGGCTTCTCCGCGGTGCACTTCGCACTCCAGCTCGCTGTGCTCTTCGTCGTGGTCCTCGGCCTCGGCTACAGCCTGTTCGGGCCGGAGCTGCTGCTGCTCGTCCCGGCCGGGGCGGTGGCGCTGCTGTTCACCGTGGCGCTGTCGCTGCTGGTGGCCGCGCTCAACGTCCGCTACCGCGACACCCAGCACCTGCTGGACGTCGCGCTGCTCGCCTGGTTCTGGGTCAACCCGATGGTCTACCAGTTCGGCCTGATCCAGAGCCGGCTGCACGAGTGGACCTGGGTGTACCTGCTCAACCCGATGGCGGTGGTCGTCATCACCTTCCAACGGGCGATCTACGATCCGCCCCCGGGGAACACCGTCGGGTCGACGACCGTCCTCGCGGACGCGGGCTATCGCTTCTACCTCGAACACCTGGCGATCGCCGGGCTCATCTCGCTGGCCGTGCTGTGGCTGGGGCTGCGAGTGTTCCGGCGGCTGCAGGCCGACTTCGCCGAGGACCTCTAGTGCCGTCGCAACCGCTCGCCCCGCCCCCGATGCAGCCCGCGCAGCCGGCCGCCGCCGCACCGTCGGCGCCGCCGGCACCGGGTGCCCCGGTGGTCATCCGCGCCACCGGCGTCGGGAAGAAGTTCGTCGCCTACCACAAGCGCGCGACCAGCCTGAAGGAACGCTTCGTCCGGCGGGACACGACGAGCGGCGAGGACTTCTGGGCGCTGCGCGACATCAACGTCGAGATCGGCCGCGGGCAGACGGTGGGCCTCGCCGGGGCCAACGGCTCGGGCAAGTCGACGCTGCTCAAGGTACTCGCCGGGATCCTGCGCCCGACCCACGGCGACGTGTCCGTCAGTGGTCGGATCGCGTCCCTGCTCGAGCTGGGCGCCGGGTTCAACGGTGAGCTCTCCGGCCGGGACAACGTCTACCTCAACGCGTCCCTGCTCGGGCTGTCCAAGCGCGAGATCGACCGGCTCTTCGACTCGATCGTCGACTTCTCCGAGCTGCGCCACAAGATCGACGACGAGGTCAAGCACTACTCGTCCGGCCAGTACGTGCGGCTCGGCTTCGCCGTCGCCGTGCACGTCGACCCGGACGTCCTGCTCGTCGACGAGGTGCTCGCCGTCGGCGACGAGGCGTTCCAGCGCAAGTGCCTGGCCAAGATCGCCCAGTTCCGCGACGAGGGCCGGACGATCCTGTTCGTCACGCACTCCCTCGACCTGATCGAGAACATGTGCGACCGGATCCTGGTGCTGGAGTCCGGCAACATGATCTTCGACGGGCAGCCGGTGGTCGGGACGAAGCTGCTGCGCCAGCGCCTGGGCAGCCTGCCCGTGGACGGGCCGCTCCCCTTCGACCTCGCGCCGGTGAAGCCGACCGCGGTGATGTTCAGCCGCAACCCGGGCGGGCCGTCCGAGGTGCAGTACGACCCGGGTGAGCAGCTCACGGTCAGCGTCGAGCTCGACCTGACCGACAGCGCGCCGCAGTACGTCTACCTGCACGTGGAGATCATGGGGCAGGGCGAGGTACCGATCTGGATGATGGAGACCCCGCCCGGCGGGATCAGCCCCGGCCCGGGGACCGCCGTGGTGGACTTCGTCGTCCCCCGGCTGCCCGAGCTGCTGGGTGCGTTCGCGATCAACGTCCGGGTGTCGGACGCCGCCACCGGCCAGCCGGTGACGGTCCGGCGCTTCGAGGAGCTGTTCGGGGTCAGCGGCCCGCAGGTCGCCGGGCTACTCAAGGTCGACTACGAGGCGAGGCTGCGCCGATGACGGACCGGGCGACCAGTGACAGGGCGACCAGCAACGGAGTGCGCCCCGGCCCGGCCACGGCGAACCAGGCGAACCAGGCGAACCAGGCGGCACCCGAGCCACTGGCCACGATCGTCATCGTGAACTGGAACGGCGCCCATCTACTCCCGCCCTGCCTGGACGCGGTCGCCAAGCAGGACGCGCCGTTCACCTTCGAGACGCACGTGGTCGACAACGCCTCGGCCGACGACTCTCGGGAGGTGCTGGCGCAGCGCTACCCCTGGGCGAAACTCGTCCCCTCGGACCGCAACCTCGGCTTCGCCGGCGGCAACAACCTGGCCCTGCGGGGCGTCACCACCCCGTACGCGGTGCTGCTGAACAACGACGCCATCCCCGAGCCGGACTGGCTGGCCCGGCTGCTGGCGCCGTTCGCCGAGCCGGGCGGCAACCGGCTCGGCGCCGTCACCGGCAAGGTCGTGTTCCTCCCCCGCTTCCTGCGGCTGACCCTGTCGACGTCCACCTTCTCGCCGGGGCCGCACGACCCGCGTGAGCTGGGCGTCCGGGTGAGCTCGGTGACGGTGAACGGCCGCGAGGCGCTGCGCGAGGTGCTGTGGGAGAAGCTCACCTTCGGCGCCGAGGGCCCGGCGGACGCACCGTTCTTCTGGACCCGCGGCGAGGGCGAGCTGTGCGTGCCGGTGCCCGAGGGCGGCCCGGTCACCATCGGCCTGACCTGGGCCGGCGACACCGCCAAGCAGGTCACCCTGGGCTGGGCCGGCGCCGGTGACACCACCGCGACGCGCACGCTGCCGGCGGGCGCCGAGCCGTCCACCGTGTCGTTCACCGTGGACGAGGGCGCCCCGCGCGTCGACGTGATCAACAACGTCGGCGGGATCGTGCTCACCGACGGCTACGGCGCCGACCGCGGCTACCAGCAGATCGACGCCGGCCAGTTCGACAACCCGGAGGAGGTCTTCACCGCCTGCGGCAACGGCATGGCGATGCGGACCGAGCTCGGCCAGGCGCTCGGCTGGTTCGACGACGACTTCTTCCTCTACTACGAGGACACCGACCTCTCCTGGCGGATCCGGGCCCGCGGCTACCAGATCCGCTACGTGCCGGGCGCGGTGCTGCGCCACGTCCACTCGGCGTCGAGTGTCGAGTGGTCACCGCTGTTCGTGTTCCACACCGACCGCAACCGGCTGCTGATGCTGACCAAGGACGCGACCGCGCGCACGGCCGTCTCGGCGGTCGCGCGCTACCCGCTGACCACCGCGTCGATCGCCGTGCGGACCTGGCGGCAGGCCTGGCGCTCGCGCAGCCGCCCGGCGGTGCGCCCCACCGTGCTGCGGGTGCGGGTCTTCGCCTCCTACCTGCGGCTGCTGCCGGCGATGCTGCGCCGCCGCCGGGAGATCGGCGCCACCGCCACCGAACGCCGGGTCAGCCTGCAGAGCTGGCTGGTCGAGCGATGACGACCCCCGACTCCGCTGACGCCGCGGAGCTGCCGGCGGCGGCCGGTCCGCGGGCCACTCCCGGGCTGCGGGCGGCGGTCTACAACCGCTTCTGGCACTCGATGGGCGGCGGCGAGCGCCACAACGGCATGATCGCGCAGGTGCTGGCCGCGGACGGGCTCGACGTCGACCTGATCGGGCACTCCGACGTCGACCTCGACGCGCTCGGCAGCCACCTGGGCCTGGACCTGTCCGGCTGCCGCTACCGGCGGCTGCCGGACCGCGGCGAGGACGCCATCGCCGCGCTGTCCGAGTCCTACCACCTGTTCGTGAACGGCTCGTACATGAGCCGGCTCGCCCCACGCTCACCGCGGTCGGCCTACCTGTGCTTCTTCCCGACGCCGTTCGACCACGACATGGCCGCCTGGCGCAAGGCCGCGGTGCGCACCGCCGGGCCGCTGCTGCGCGGGGTCAGCCCGGCCGTCAGCTTCGGGCAGGGCTGGTACCCGCCCGAAGGGGGCCGTCGGCGGCAGTGGACCTGGACGAACGGCGACGGCATCCTGGCCGTCAACCCGGGCGGCGGGCGCACCCTGCGCGCGGACATCGGGCGTCCCGGGGCGAGTGAGGGCGTGCGGCTGCGGGTCGTCGACGCGGACGGCACCGTCCTCGCCAAGCTCCAGATCGAGCAGGCGTTCGCGCCGTTCGAGATCACTCTGCCGTCCTCGACCGCCGGGACGGAGCTCACCTTCGTCAGCGAGGTCTTCTCCCCCGGGCCGGCGGACGTCCGCGAGCTCGGGGTGGCCGTCAGCCGGCCGCGGGTCACCGACGCCGACGAGGGCGCGCTGGAGCGGATGGCGCTGCGCTTCCCCTGGCTGCTGCGCGACCCGGCCGACCTCGGCTACCTCGAGGGCTACGACACCGTCATGGCCAACTCCGAGTACACCCGGGGCTGGATCCGGCGGATGTGGCGCCGGGACTCCGACGTGCTCTTCCCGCCGATCCAGGTCGACCGGCTCACCCCGGCACCGGAGCGGGAGAAGGCCGTCGTCACCGTCGGCCGGTTCTTCGCCCCCGGCCTCGGCCACGCCAAGCGGCAGCTCGAGATGGTCCAGTGGTTCGCCGAGCTGTACCGCTCCGGGGCGCTGCCCGACTGGCGGATGTACGTCGTCGGCGGCTGCGAGGACTCGCAGAAGCCCTACGTCGAGCAGGTCCGCGCCGCCGGGGCGGGGGTACCCGTCGAGGTCCTGCCGAACGCCCCGCGCGCCGAGGTGGAGCGGCTGCTGTCGACCAGCTCGGTGTTCTGGTCCGCGACCGGCTACGGCGAGGACGACCGCAAACGCCCCTGGACGGCGGAGCACTTCGGGATGACGACCGTCGAGGCGATGGCCGGCGGCTGCGTGCCGGTGGTCATCGACCGGGCCGGGCAGCGCGAGATCGTCCGGCACGGGGTGGACGGCTACCGCTGGACCGGCCCGGAGCAGGTCGCCTCGTTCACCCGCCGGCTCGCCGCCGAGGACGGGCTGCGCTCCCGGCTGGCCGCCGCCTCCGTGCAGCGGGCCCAGCAGTTCTCCGACGCCGCGTTCGCCGAACGCTGGCACGGCATCGCCGAACAGCGCCGGCTCTACTCCTGACCATGGACTCACCGCCGACCACGGGCTCACCGCTGACCATGGACTCGCTTCCGGGCACGGATTCGCTTCCGGGCACGGGCCGCTGACCACGGTGTCGAAGCTGCGCGTCGTCCTCGACGGAACCCCGCTGCTCGGGCCGCGCACCGGCGTCGGCCGGTACACGGCGGCGCTGCTGACCGGGCTGGTCGAGCTGCCCGGGGCGGAGCTCGACGTGGCGGCGACCGCCTTCACCTGGCGCGGCGGGGCGGGGCTGGGCGCCGCACTGCCGGCCGGGGTCCGCCCGGCGGCGCGGCGCGTCCCGGCGCGGCTGCTGCAGGACGCCTGGACCCGCTCGGAGCGCCCGCCCACCGAGTGGCTCACCGGGCGGGCGGACATCGTGCACGGGACGAACTTCGTCCTCGGCCCGCTGTCGTCGGCGCGCGGCGTGCTGACCGTGCACGACCTGTCCTACCTGCGCACCCCGGACACGGTGTCGGCCGCCTCCGCGCGTTACGCGACGCTGGTGCCACGCGGGCTGCGCCGCGCCGCCGCCGTGCTCACCCCCAGCCGCGCCGTCGCCGACGAGGTGATCGCCGCTTACCGGCTCGACCCGGACATCGTGACCCCGACCCCGCTCGGCGTCGACCCCGCCTGGTTCGACGCCGCTCCCCCGGCCCGCGGCTGGCTCGCCGCCCGCGGCCTGCCCGAGCGGTACCTGCTGTTCGTCGGGTCCGCGGAGCCGCGCAAGAACCTGCCGGTGCTGCTGGAGGCGCTGCGCCGGCTGCGCGCCGACGAGCCCGACACCCCGCCGCTGGCGCTCGTCGGCCCGCCCGGCTGGGGCCCGGCGCTCGACACCTCGGGCCTGCCCGCGGACGCCGTCGTCACCCTCGGCTACCTCGACGACGCCGAGCTGCGCTCCGTGGTCGCCGGCGCGGCCGCGCTGTGCTTTCCGTCCCGCTACGAGGGCTTCGGGCTACCGCCGCTGGAGGCGCTGGCCGCCGGTACCCGGGTCGTGGCCGCCGACATCCCCGCGGTCCGCGAGGTGGTCGGCGCCGCCGCCGGCGTCCGCCTGGTCACCCCCGGCCGGTGGGACGTCTTCGCCGACGACCTCGCCGGGGCCCTCGGCACCGCGCTCGCCGAACCGGCCGACACCGCCCGGGCCGCCACCGAGGCCGCCGCCGGCCGCGAGCACGCCCGCGCGTTCACCTGGCGGCGCACCGCGGAGCTGACCGCCGCCGTCTACCGCCGTGTCGCCGGCTGACCGCCCGACGCGCCCCGCGGGCCTGCTCGCCGTTTCGGCGGGCCTGCTCGCCGTTTGGCGCCTTCCTTGCCCTTTCAGGGCAGATTTCACCGGGGATGCTGTCTGAACGGCGAGGAAGAAACCAAATGGCGAGTGGCCGGGTGCCAGAAAGCACGGTAGCCACTACCGAGAGTAATCGCCCACCTGCGGAACTGGATCTGGGTCTTCCACTGGTCGAGCGCCCTCAGGCCGCCGATCAGCACGGACCCGAGCCGGCCGCTTCTCCCCGTTTCCGGGTTCCGCGGCGCCCAACATGACCAGCGAAAGACCGACCAGGCTTACTCCGAGCGCGCCCAGCACAGCCAGGACGCCCAGTAACACCAGGGCACCGTCCGAGCCGACGGCCGTCACCGCGAGCGCGTCATGCAGCCGGCCGAGGACGTTCCGGCCGGCGAGCCGCGGATCACGCCGGGCCAGCTCGCGGCCAAGCATGACCACGACGGTGATCCCGAGCGCCGTGACCAGGGCGGATGTCGGCAGCCCGCCCCGCGCGGCCGGGAGCGCCGAGCACGCGCCGGCCAGTGCCACCGCCAGCAGGGGCAGCGCCGGCAGCAGATAACGGGTGAACGGAGCGCCCCCGGCGGCGACGAACCCGACCAGCGTGGCGACCGCGACCGCGGCCTGCGCGATGGCGACAAGCCAGCACAGCACGCCGACCGCGGTACTTCGCCGAACACGGCGGCGAGTGGCCGGGCCGACGCCGTCGGATGTCCCATCGTCAGACATCCCGCCGTCAGGCGTTCTGCTGTCGGACGTCCCGCCGTCAGACGTCCCGCCGTCGGACGTCACGTGACCACGCGGGCTGTCTCCGGGCGGGCTGTCTCCGGGCGGGCTGACGACTGTGGTGCGTCGGAGGTTCCCGGCCGCGCGGACGGCCGCGGCGAGCAGCCCGACGACCATGACCAGGCCGACGCAGCCGGCCACCCACCGGGCCGCGCCGGTCAGCAGGACCTGGCGGCCGAAGAAGCCGCGGTAGACGAACCACCAGAAGTCACCGGAGGTGATCACCTCGCGCGCCGAGCGCGGTTCCGCTCCGGTGGGGAACATGTCGGCGATCCGTCCGGTGGCCGTCGGATCGCCGTAGAGCCGGATGTTACGCAGGTAGAACCAGCCGGCGGCCAGCACGGTGAGGACGGCTGTCCCGGCGGCCGCGGCTGTTCCCAGCAGGAGGTCGCGGGCCCACTCGACGCGGGCCCGGGCCGGCGCGGCGCGGTCCGGCACGCCGAGATCCGGCACGCGGCGCGCGGCGCGGCCCAACGCGAACGCGGCGCCGACGGCGGGCACGAGGACCGCGGCGGCCAGCGCGCCGCTGGCCCGGCTCAGCGCGGCCGCCGGGATCAGCAGCAGTACCGGGAGGAGGGTCCGGGCCGAGGGCCCGCGCCGGGCGAGGGTGAGCGTCGCCGCGGTCGCCGCGGTGATCAGCGCGACGGCGAGCGCGTCGTTGTAGACCTGCGCGGCGACGGCGACGAACCCGCTGATCACCGCGGTGAACGCCGTCGCGGCGACCGCCAGGTCGGGCCGGGCGGGCAGCAGCACCCGGGCCAGCGCCGCCGTGGCCACCAGGGCGGCGACCCCGATAGCCAGGTTGAGCAGCCGCGCCCCGTAGAAGCCGGCCAGCGGATGACCGGCGGCCCGGCCACCACCGAGCGGGACGGCTTCGAGCAGGTAGAACAGCGGCGGATGGTTCGCCGTGTAGACCAGGTCGAAGTTGCTCAGCCCGCCGGGACGGCGGGCGCAGCCGGGCAGGATCGCCACGTCCCGCAGGTCGATCGCGGCCCGTGCCTCCACGGGGGGAACCCGGCAGCCGGCCGGCAGCCCGGGCATGCCCGGGACGGCGGCACGCACCGCGGTGTCCAGCTCCGGAAGCCGGCCGGCGGCGACCTCGAGGGCGTAGGCGGTGTGCTGGGCCTCGTCCGCCCCCGCGAACGGGGCGGTCGCGAACGCGGTGAGCAGGCCGACGGAGCCGAACAGCAGCCCCGCGCCCGCCACACCGATCACCAGCCAGCGCCGCCGCGAGCCCGGCCGAAGCCGGAGCGGCCTCGGCCGGAACCGCCCCGCGGGGCGCCCGCCCGCGCCGGCTTCGGTTCGGGCGGGCTCAGGCCGGGTCGGGCACATCCGCGGCGGCCAGCGCGGCGAAGTCGTGCTCGGCGTGGCCGGCCCGGGTGGCGGCGGCGGTCAGGGCCAGGGTCGCCTCGGCGATCGGCAGCCGTCCCGCGACCGAGTCGGTGGCCAGCCGGACGTCCTTGGCGAGCCCGGCGACGGTGAACGCCGGGGTGGAGTAGTCACCCGACTCCAGCATCGCCCGTTTGTACTCGACGACGAACCCCAGTGGCCCGGCCGCCAGCTCGGACAGCAGCAGCCCGCGGTCGACGCCGAGCTCGGTGCCGTAGCGGAGCACCTCGGCGACGGCGGCCGTCGCCTCGGCCAGGCCGAGGTTGAACACCGTCTTGAGCGCGCTGGCGGCGCCGACCGGCCCGACGTGGTCGACGCGCCCCGGGTCACCGAAGGTCCCGAGGATGCCGCGGGCCGCGGCGAGATCGGCGGCGGCGGCGCCCACCAGGACCCGCAGGGTGCCCGCCTCGGCCGGACCGATCGTGCCGATCACCGGCGCGTCCAGGTAGCGCAGGCCGGCCGCCAGGGCGACGCCGCCCTGCTCACGGGCGGCCGCGGGGCCGACCGTCGTGCAGTTGATCACGAGCAGGCCGGGCGGCGCGGCGGGGATCACCGCGGCGAGGACGTCGGCCGCCGAGGCCGGGTCGAACAGCATCAGCACGCAGGCGTCCGCGCCGCGCACCGCCGCCGCCGGGTCGGTGGCCTCGCCGGCGCCGCGGGCCGTCAGCTCGCCGGCGCGCCCGGGTGTCCGGTTCCAGACGACCAGTTCGTGCCCGGCGGCCAGGATGTGGTGGGCCATCCGGGCGCCCATCCGGCCCAGGCCGAGAAACGCGACCCTCACGCGGTACCTCCCTCGTCGACACTCTCGCCGCGACCAGTCGGCCGCGGTCGAAGCACCCGCCCCAGCCCGGCCGCGCCGAGCAGCGCGGCCGGGGCGAGCAGGCCGACGACCGATCCCAGATAGCGGTAATCGAACGCCGAGGTCAGGGAGCTTAGGAGCAGGGTGGCCAGGCTCGCTCCCCCGAGCAGCCAGAACAGTCGGCCTGGGCCGGCGCGGCGTCGCGCCGGCGCGACGACCGCCGCCAACACCCCGGCGAGCAGGCCCAGGCCGACCAGGGGCATCGGCCCGTAGCCCAGCCGGGAGTAGAAGGCGAGCAGCTCGGCCGGGGGGTCGTGCAGCCGCGCGACGGAGAAGTACCCGTCGGCGGCGTGCGGGCCGTCCGCGCCGAGCCGGTTGGTGCCGGTCCGGGGCAGCTCCCAGGTGTCGGCACGGCTGGTGAGCCGGTTCTCGTACGGGACGGGCGAGAAGTACCCGGCCAGGTAGCGGGCGGTCGAGGTGACCATCGCCCACGGCTGTTCGCGGAGCACGTGCCGGGCGAACTCGCCGGCGAGCTCCTCGCGGCCCGGTGGCACCAGGTCGTTGCCCTGGCGCAGCGGTGAGTCGTCCGGCCAGAGGTAGGTCACCGGGGAGCCGCGCTCGCCGACCGGGCGCGGGTCGCACAGCGACCGCAGCTCGGGATCGCCCGGCAGCCGCTCGCAGTCGGCGAAGGGGGCGACCCGCCCGTAGAGGAAGAAGCCGGAGTGCGCGGTGACGGTGAAGCCCTTGCCCTGCCCGGCGCTCCACGCCGAGTACGCGACGACCGGGACGGCCGCCCCCAGCAGGAACGCGAGCACGGCCCCCGCCGCGACGACCGCCGCGCGGGCCCGCCGCCAGTGCGTGCCGGCCAGGACGACGGCGCCGGCCGCGCCCACCGCGAGCGGGCCGTAGCCGACCGTGCGGACGGTGAGGCTGGCGCCGAGCAGCAGCCCGGCGACGGCGAAGCGCCACGCGGACGGCCGGCCGGGCCGGGCCAGCAGCACGAGGCCGCCGAGGACGAGCGTCCCGAACAGGCTGTCGGCCAGGACGAACTGGCCGAGGTCGAGCACCCAGGGAGCCAGCAGCGCCGGGGCCGCGACCACCGCGGCGGGCCAGCTCCCGGTGCGGCGGGCCGCCGTGAGTGGGCCGTGCCGCTCGAACAGGCGACGCGCCACCGCGTAGAGACCGACCCCGGCCAGCAGCGACGCCGTCTGCTGGACGAGCACCAGCCGGGTCAGGTGGTCGGGGGCGCCGATGACCCGCAGGAACATCGGGTAGCCCGAGGGCCGCCAGTCACCCGCCCACAGCCGGTTCGTGGCCTGGTCGAGGTAGGCCGGCGAGTCGCCGTAGTAGAAAAGCGCGGGCCGGTAGGCCAGCAGGACGGCCACCCGGGCCCCGACGGCCGGCACGAGCAGGATCAGGAAGGCGGCATGGCGCCGCGCGAAGCCACCGAGGCGCCGCGCCGCGGACGGCCGCTCCGCACGGTGTTGCTCCGTGGGGTGTTCGTCCGCAGAGGGCTGATCCGCGAGCCGCCGATCCGCAAGATGAGATCGCGAATTGTGACGATCAAGCGAGGCAGGGTCGGGCTGTAGCGGTAGGTTCCCCGCCGCCGGCCCGGCCTGGGAGGGTGGCGTACCCAGGGCGGGCGGCGGGCCCGATGAGCTCGCCATTGCGCCCCAGTCTCCCAGGCCGGTCCGACACGTTCGGCGGCACCCCCGCCGGGGCGCCCCGGCGGGGCAGGCCCCCGACCGGGCGGGCCCCAGGTCAGGCGCCGGCGTCCGCCGGGGCCTTGTCCAGCGCGCCGACGTCCAGCTTGGTGAACAGGCCGCCGGACCAGGTGAGGCGACGGCCGGCCGGGACGGGCCGGCGCTCCCAGCCGTCGAGGTCGATGCCCAGCACCTCGGCCACCCGGGCCGAGCTGAACGGCAGGAACGGGGCCAGCGCGGTGGTGATGCCGGAGATCGCCTGGATGGAGACCGCGAGGCTGCGCGCCGCGGCCGCCCGGTCGACCTTGACGGTCTTCCACGGCTCCTCGCGGTAGAGGTAGGCGTTCACCTCGGCGGAGATCTCCATCGCCGCCCGCAGCGCCGCCCGCTGCTCGACCCTGCCCAGCAGCTCGCCGACCCGGACGAGGCCGGCGTCCACCGAGTCGAGCAGCGCCGCGTGCACACCGTCGAGCTCGCCGGTCTCCGGCAGCTCGCCGTCGAAGAACTTGTTGATCTGGGCGAGGACCCGGTTGACGAGGTTGCCCCAGTTGGCGATCAGCTCGTCGTTCACCCGGCGGATGATGTCCGCGTCGGAGATCTCGGTGTCGTTCTGCTCGGGCAGCACCGAGGCCAGGGCGAAGCGCAGCGCGTCCGGCTGGAGCAGGTCGAGGTACTCGCGCACCCCGCGCCCGATGCCCGCCGACTTCGACGCCTTCGCCCCGCCGAAGGTGACGTACTGGTTCGCCGGGACGTCCGTCGGCAGGTCCAGGCCGCCGTAGCCGATCAGCATCGCCGGCCAGATGACGGTGTGGAAGGGGATGTTGTCCTTGCCGACGAAGTAGTACGCCGCCGCTTCCGGGTCCTCCCACCACGCGCGCCAGGCCTCCGGGTCACCCGAGGCGGCCGCCCACTCCTTGCTCGCCGACAGGTAGCCGATGACGGCCTCGAACCAGACGTAGAGCCGCTTGCCGGGGCCGAGCTCGTCGGTGGGCAGCGGGACGCCCCAGTCCAGGTCCCGGGTGATCGCGCGGTCGTGCAGGCCGTCCTTGACGAACTGCACCGACCAGTTCAGGACGTGCCGACGCCAGCCCTGCCGGGTCTGCAGCCAGTCGAGGAGCTGGTCGGCCAGGCCGGACAGCCGCAGGAAGAAGTGCGTCGTCTGGCGCATCTCCGGGACGGCCCCGGTGACCTTGCTGCGCGGGTCGATCAGCAGCTCCGGGTCGAGGGTGCGCCCGCAGTTCTCGCACTGGTCGCCGCGCGCCTGCTGGTACGAGCAGTGCGGGCAGGTGCCGACGACGTACCGGTCGGGCAGGAAGCGCCCCGCGTCCGGGTCGTAGAACTGCGAGGTCTCCTTCGGGTAGATGTAGCCGGCCTCGCGCAGGCGGGTGAACACGTCCTGGGCGACCGCGGTGTGGTTGTCCGTGCGGGTGCTCGTGAAGAGGTCGAAGCTGATCCCGAGGTCGGACCAGATGCGCACGAACTCCGGGTGGTACCGGTCGACGATCTCCTGCGGGGAGACGCCCTCCTCGTCCGCCCGCACCGTGATCGGGGTGCCGTGCGCGTCGGACCCGGAGACCATCAGCACCCGGTTGCCCGCCATGCGCTGGTAGCGGGCGAAGATGTCCGCGGGCAGGTAGGCGCCGGCGATGTGCCCGAGATGCGGTGCACCGTTGGCGTACGGCCACGCGACGGCGACAAGGACGGGACGGCTGCCGTGCCGCGCCGCCGTGTCGGGAGTCTGAGTGCTCACAGCCATCAAGCTACCCGCTGGACGTGAGCCGAGATCTGCACCGACGGCGAGTCCCCGGGCCGGTCGCCGGCCGGTCGCCGGCCGCTCGACGACCGGGCGGCCCGCCGGCGTGGCCACGCCGGTGTCAGCCGTGCAGCTCGGCGCCGAACTCGGCGAACGCGGCGGCGAACCCGTCCTCCCAGGAGCGCAGCGGCCGCAGGCCGGCGTCCAGCCACGACCGGGCCGAGAGCACCGAGTAGGCCGGCCGGCGGGCCGGGCGGGGGAACTCCTCCGTCGTCGTCGGCCGGACCTTCGCCGGGTCCTGGCCGAGCGCCGCGACGATCGCCCGGGCGAAGCCGTACCAGGTCGTCTCCCCGGCCGCGGTGCAGTGGTAGACCCCGGGCGCCGGGCGCGCGGTGACCAGGTCGAGCAGGCCGGCGGCGAGATCGGCCGACCAGGTCGGGCTGCCGTGCTGGTCCGCGACGACGGCGAGCTCGTCGCGCTCACGAGCCAGCCGGGCGATCGTCTTCACGAAGTTGCCGCCGGTACGCCCGTACACCCACGCCGTCCGCACGACGTACGACTCCGGGCAGAGCGCCAGGACGGCCTCCTCCCCCGCGAGCTTCGTCCGGCCGTACACCGACACCGGGGCCGGCGGGTCGTCCGCCTCGTAGGGCTTGGCCGCGTCACCGTCGAACACGTAGTCGGTGGAGAGGTGGACGAGTGCCGCGCCGGCCTGGGCGCACGCGGCGGCCAGGTGGGCCGCGCCGGTGGCGTTCACGGCGTACGCGCCCGCCTCGTCCGACTCGGCGCCGTCCACGTTCGTCCAGGCGGCGGTGTTGATCACGACCAGCCCGCCCTGGATCTTCGCCGGCCGGGCCTGGTCGGCGATGACCGCGCGCACCTGGGCCGCGTCGGCGAGGTCGAGCTCGGATCGGGCGAGCCCGCACCAGGCCCGCACTCGCGGGTTGTCAACCTGCGACGCCGCGTCGAGGAGACGACACAGATCGCTACCGAGCTGTCCACCGGCACCAGTGACGAGGATGCGCACCCCGCGAGTCTGGCAGACGTATCCGAACAGCCGGCGACACCCCGACAGTGACCTCGCCATCACGCGCAGTCGGCCGGACCGACACCGACCGGCCCGAGAAGGGGCGGCTACCCTGATCCCGGTGACGCCCGAGACGCCGATGACCGAAAAACCCGACCTGCGCGAGGATCAGTCCCGCAGGTCAGGCGGCCCGGCCGGCACGGGCACCGCGGAGGCCGCGACCGCCGGCCCGCAATCACCAGGTGGCCTCGAGGTGCCCCCCGGCCCGGATGTGCCAGCCGCACCGGCCACACCCGTCCCGGCCATCCCGGTCATCCCGGCGCCGGCCGACCCGGCGGCATCCGCGGTGGCGTCGGACGAGCCGGCGGCGAAGCCGGACGAGCCCACGCCCGGCGAGCCGGAGTCAGACGAGTCCGCGCCCGGCGAGCCGGCGCCCGGCGCCCGGCGCCCGCGACGTGGGCGGCGGGTACCGATCATCGTTCTACTGATCACCGCGCTGCATGTGGCCCTGCTCGTGACCTACTCGTTCGTGTACACGACCTGGACGGGCTACGACGAGGCCCAGCACGTCGACATGGTCTACGGCCTGCAGCACGGGGCCGGCTGGCCGGCACCGGGCGAGAAGATGATCGCCACCGGGGTGGCGGCGACGTCCGACGACTTCGACCGCGGCCGGTTCCAGGACATGTTCCAGTCCGGCGGCAAGCGGCGCGGCTCCCCGTCGTTCGCGGAGATCACCCCCACCCCGCGCGACGCCCGGCAGTCGTTCGACGAGCTCGGCGGGCCGACCCCGGTGGACGACGGCCGGCTGTCCAACCAGATGATCCAGCATCCGCCGCTCGTCTACGCCGTCGGCGCGGGCCTGCTGGAGGCGCTGCCCGGCTCCGAGCACTGGGCCTACGACCAGCAGGTGCTGGTCCTGCGGCTGCTCAACATCCTGATCGTGGCCCCGCTGCCGCTGCTGGCGTGGGCCGCGGCGCGCCGGTTCGGCCTGCGCGGCCCGCTCGCCACGGCCGCGGCGGCCCTTCCGCTGGCGATCCCCGGGTTCACCCGGGTCGGCGCCACCTTCAACAACGACGGCATCCTCATCCTGGCGACCGGTGCCCTCACCGTGGTCCTGGCCGGCGTCGTCCGCGGTGACCTGCGCCGGCGGACCGCGGGGTGGGCCGGCCTCTGGTTCGGCGTGGCCATGCTGTCCAAGGCCTTCGCCTTCGCCCTCCCCTTCACGATCGCCGCCGCCTACCTGGTCGGCTGGCTGCACGCCCGGCGAGCCCAGGCCAGCGCCGAGATCGGGGCCGCGTCCGGCGCCGAGCCTGCTCGGGGCGAGGGCCGGGTCCGGCTGCCGCTGCCGCCGGCGGCGATCGCGGTCGGGCTCGGGCTGGTCATCGGCGGCTGGTGGTGGATCCGCAACTACCTGCTGTACGACGCTGTCCAGCCGAACGGGTGGGCCACGAACCCGCCGCGCCGCGAGGCCCTCCTGCTCCCCGACTCCTTCCTCACCTGGTTCTGGTACTTCGTCCGGACGATGATCAGCAGGTTCTGGGGCGGTCTCGGCATGTTCGAGCCGCCGCAGCTCTCCCCGGTCGCGATCGTCGCCGCGACGGCGGTCACGACCGTCCTGTGCGCCCTCGCCGTGATCACCGCTGCCCGGCGGGCCCCGGCCCCCGCCCCGCCGCCCGCCGGAACACCAGCCTCGTCGCCCGCCGGGGCATCTGCCGGGAGCCTCGGTTGGCCGGCTCGGCTGGCGGCGCCGCTGGTACTGCTCGCCCCGGTGGCCTTCGCGTACCTGATGGTCGGGCAGCGCAGCTGGGCCGAGTACGAGCGGTACACCCGCGGCATCGCCGTGCAGGGCCGCTACCTGTACCTGGGAATCGTCGGGCTCGCGGTCGTCACGGTTGCCGGGCTCGGCCGGCTGCTGGGCGCCCGGGCCCGGTGGGCACCGGTGATCGTGCTGGCCGGCGGGCTCGTCATGCAGGCCCTCGCCCTGCTCGCCGTGTGCAGCTACTACTGGCTGCCGCGCCAGGTCTCCTTCACTCCCGCCCGTGTCCCGGACGTCGTGACCGCGATCTCCCGCTGGGCCCCGCTCCCCGCCGGCGTCACCATCACCGTCATCGTCGGGATGGCGCTGCTGTGGATCATCGCCCTCACGTTCGCCCTCATTCCGGCCCTGCGCCACCGCACCACCGCCGGTACCGGCACCGGCACGCCCGACGGCACCACCGGCACGCCCGCCGACATCGGCATCGGCATCGCCGGCACGCCCGACGGCGCCCCCGTCGGCACGCCCGCAGGCTGACCGCCGCCCGTCAGGGCAGGCCGAACCGGCTGATCCGCAGCATCACAGCACCGCAGCACCCACCAGATCGCTATCTATTGGACAAAACCCCCACCCCTGGGGGTGGCCTGCTCGCCGTTTGGCATCCTTCTCGCCGCTCCAGAGCGGATTCGCCCGGAATGCCACCCGAAACGGCGAGAAGGAGATCAAACGGCGAGTAGCCGAGCGCCCGAAACGGATCGACCGGGGTCGGCCAGGCCCGACCGAACCCGCCAGAATCGCCAGGGCCAGCCCGAGCCCGAGAGCCAGGGCCGGACAAACCCGACCGGGCCGAGCCAGAGCCGACAGGACCCGCCAAGCCCGACCGGGCCGAGCCAGAATCGACAGGACCCGCCCAAGCCCGACCGAGCCGACCGGGCCCGCCACCGTCGGATCGAGGCTCGTTCAGGTCGTCGCGACCGAGACCCGGGAGTGGTCGCCGATCATCAGACGGTGCGCCCTGGGGAGCGCGCTCGACGGTACGACCTCGGCGTCCCGCCCGATGAGGGAATCCTCGATGCGGCCGATGCCGCGGATGGTGGCCCGCTCGAGCACGATCGAGTACTCGATCTCGGTCTGTTCGACGACGCACGAGTGGTAGATCGAGGTGAAGGGACCTACGTAGGTGTCGACCAGCCGGGTGCCCCGGCCGATGATCGCCGGGCCGCGCACCGTCGAGCGCACCAGGGAGGCGCCCTCCTCGATCACCACCCGACCGACGATGGTGCTGTGCTCGTCCACGGTGCCGTGGATGGCGGGCTCGATCGACTCGAGGATGTGCCGGTTGGTCTCCAGCATGTCGTCGAGCCGGCCGGTGTCCTTCCAGTAGCCCTCGACGAGGTGCGGCGCGACCTCGTAGCCGCCGTCCACGAGCCACTGGATCGCTTCGGTGATCTCGAGCTCGCCGCGCCCCGAGGGCTTGATCGAGCGGACGGCCTCGTGGATCGCGAGGCCGAACATGTAGACACCGACGAGCGCGAGGTCGCTCGGCGGGTCGGCGGGCTTCTCGACGAGCCGGATGATCCGGCCGTCCGCGCCGAGCTCGGCGACGCCGAACGCCGAGGGGTTGTCGACCTTGGTGAGCAGGATGAGCGCGTCGGAGGTGGCGCGCCGGAACTCCTCGACCAGCCCGGAGATCCCTCCGATGATCATGTTGTCGCCGAGGTACATCACGAACGGCTCGTCGGCGAGGAAGTCCCGCGCGATGAGGACGGCGTGCGCCAGACCGAGGGGCGCTTCCTGGCGGATGTAGGTGACCGTGATGCCGAACTGAGATCCGTCGCCGACCGCGCTCTCGATCTCGGCAGCCGTCTCACCGACGATGATCCCGACGTCGGTGATCCCGGCGCCGCGGATCGCCTCGAGCCCGTAGAACAGCACCGGCTTGTTGGCGACCGGCACGAGTTGCTTGGCGGAGGTGTGGGTGATCGGCCGAAGACGGGTCCCGGAGCCACCGGCGAGCACGAGTGCCTTCATGATCCGAAACCCTATCGTGGGCCGTTCCGGGAGACAGGCACTGACGGAAGGTAACCAAAACGTGATGCACGCCACAGTCAGATCTCCCGTCCAACCTTTCCTTGCGACAAGTTCACGCGGACGCCGACCCGCGAGCGCTTACGCCGTCACCTTCCGGGTACGTTGAGTAACCAAGGGGTGCGGGTCTCCGACGCCGCCGCGGACCGGGCTGCCAGCCGTCCGACGGGCCGGCCGGTCGACCGACAGGCACGCCGACATTCCCGGCACACCACAGAGGGGGGACGCGGTGACCGGCGCTGGACCGCGCACCTCGGCAGGGTCCCGGCAGGGGCCTGAGCCGCCCCGCACCGGTTCCGACCCGGCGGTGGGCTGGCGGCGCAGGCCCAGGCGGCGGCCGCGCGCACGTTCACTCCGGCGCGAGGTCACCCACACGGGCCAGGACGGGTCGGACGCCGAGCTCACCGGACTCACCGAGCCGGGGCGGGGGCCGGGGCCGAACCAGGCCGACCACGACCACGGCGCCCACCACGACCACCAGCACAGCCACAGCCACAGCCACCAGCACGGCGACGGCGACACCGATCTCGATCCCGGCGACGCGAACGGCCACGGCGACGACAGCGGCGCCGGCGGCCACGGCGGCCACGGGTCACGGCGGCTTCCGCCGCCGGCCGGCCGGCCGCGTGGGGTGGCGTCGCGGGTCGCCGTCGTCCTCTCCGCCATCCTGTCCTGCCTGATCTTCGCCTTCGCCGTCGGCGGGTTCGCCGTCTACGAGCACTTCGACCGCCAGATCAACCGGCTACGGCTGAGCCTGGACGGCGAACGCCCGGCGGGCCCCGTCGAGGGGACGACCAACTTCCTGCTGGTGGGCTCGGACAGCCGGGCCGGCACCGGCGGTGAGTTCCAGCGCGGCGGCGAGGTCGCCGGCCAGCGCTCGGACACCACGATCCTCGCCCACCTCGACGCGAACGGGACGACGACGCTTGTGTCGTTCCCCCGCGACACCCTCGTGCGCATCCCCGGGCACGGCCGGGACAAGCTGACCCAGGCGATCTCCATCGGCGGCCCGGGGCTGCTGGTGCGGACCATCGAGGACCTCACCGACATCCGCGTCGACCACTACGTGTCCGTGGACCTCGCCGGCTTCCGCGAGATGACCGACGCGATCGGCGGGGTGACGGTCTGCGTGAAGGCGCTGCCGGACGGGCGGCGGAGCAACCTGCGCGACGAGTGGTCCCAGTGGCGGGGGCAGGTCGGCGAGAACCACCTCAACGGCGACCAGGCCCTCGCGTTCGTCCGCCAGCGCCACGGCCTGCCCGACAACGACTTCGACCGCATCCGCCGGCAGCAGCAGTTCATCGGGGCGGTCTTCCGCAAGGCCACCGGCGACGGCGTGCTGACGAACCCGGCCCGGCTGGAGAACCTGATCAGCGCGGTGACCCGCGCCCTGACCATCGACGACGGGACGGACATCGAGGATCTCCGGCTGCTCGCGAAGCGGATGGGCTCGATGAGCTCCGACCAGATCAGGTTCGTGACGATCCCCGTGCACGCGCCGTCGCCGGCCGAGGGCGGGAACGCGCTCGGTGAGCTGCCCCGGTTCGGCTCCGTGCAGCTGTACGACCAGGCCCAGCTCGACGCCTTCCTGGCGCCGCTGCGCCCCCGGGACAACACAGACCCGACGGTCGCCCCCGGCCCGCCGGCGTCGCCGCCGGGCGAGGTCTCCGTCGACGTGTTCAACGCCGCGCGGGTCGGGGGGCTCGCGACGACTGTGCGCGGTGACCTCGCCGATCTCGGGTTCCACGTCGGAACCCCGCGGGACTGGCCCGGCGGCGGGCTCCAGACCAGCGAGGTGCGGTACGGGCCCGGCCAGGAGGCGGCGGCGCGCGCGGTGCGGGCCGTCGTGCCCGACGCCAGGCTCGTCCCCGACGACGACCTGGCCGACCGGGTCTCCCTGGTGCTGGGCAGGTCGTTCGAGAAGGTGGACCCCTCCGGTGTCCCCGCCGCCGGGGCCCGGGCGGTCTCCGGCCCACGCCCGTCGGCACCGGGCGGCGCCCCGGCCGGGTCCGCGGGGTCGACGGGATCCACCGGGCCAACCGGGCCCGGAGTGCCCACCAGGCCGACCGCCCCGGTGACGGCGACCGAGCTGACCACCGGCTGCACGTACTGACCTGCGGCGGGCCGCCCGTATCCGCGGGCCGCCCGCGGCGCTTACGAACGGCGCGTATGTGTGGGGCGTCACACCCCACCCTTGGACTACCTGAAGCAACCGCCGGACGGCGCCGGACGTCTCAAGCCTGCGATGAGACGCCCGATAAACGCGCTTTCAGGAGAAAGATCCGACCTGATCTGGTCGGATCCGGCCGAACCGCTCGCGCCCGCGACCTGGCGTCCACCGAGCCCACGCGAGCCGCGCCTCCCGCAGGTGCGTCCCGCGGAGCCGCACTTCCCGGAGCCACGCCCGGGGCCGTATGCCCCGGAGCCGGACGCCCCGGAGCCGCATGTTCCCGGAACGGGCGTCGGGGAGCCGGCGCCGGCGCTCGGGCCGCCCACCGCGCTGCCGCCCGAGCTGAGCCCGCGGCTCGTCCGCCGGCGGCGTTCCACGCTGCGCCGGCTGTCCGTCACGCTGGTCGCGATGGTCTCGCTGTGCGTCCTGGGGGCCACCTCGGTCGGGTGGGCCGCGTACCGGCACTTCGACAACGCGATCGACCGTCAGGACTGGACGCCCGTCGCCGGGGCCCGGCCCGCGGAGGTCCCGGGCGACCTGAACGTCCTGCTGCTCGGCAACGACAGCCGGGAGGGCACCCACGGCGAGTTCGGCGACCCGGGCGGCAGCCGGTCGGACACGACGATCATCGCCCACTTCGACGCGGACCGCTCCGTCACACTGGTGTCCTTCCCGCGCGACACGCTCGTGCCCGTCGTGCCCGCGGCCGCCGCCACCGCCCCGGACGGCCGATCGAAGATCGCGGACATCATCCCGCTCGCGGGGGTACCCGGCCTGATCTCGACCCTCGAGGCCTTCACCGGGCTCAAGATCAACTACACCGTCTCGATCAACCTCGCCGGCTTCCGCGCCATGACGGACGCCGTCGGCGGCGTCACGGTGTGCGTCCGGCCACTGCCCGACGGCAGTACCCGCAACCTGCGCGACCGGGAGTCGGGGTGGCGGGGCCAGCTCGGCGAGAACCGGCTCGACGGCGACCAGGCGCTGGCGTTCGTACGCACCCGCAAGGCCCTGGGCGAGGAGCGGCTGCGCATCCTGCGCCAGCAGCAGTTCCTCTCCCGGCTGCTCGACGCGGCGACGAGCACCGGTGTGCTCACCAACCCCGCGCGGATCACCAGCCTGCTCGGCGCGGTCGGCGGGGCGCTGCAGATCAGTGACAGCCTGACCCAGACCGAGATGCTCCGGCTGGCGAAGCGGGTCAGCGAGCTCGGCCCGGGTGGCCTGCGGTTCATCACGATCCCGACGTACGTCCCGCTGCCCTCGGACGGAGCCGTCGACGAGATGGGCACGATCCCGCCGCACGGCATGGTCCTGCTGCACGACCCGGCCGGCCTGGAGGCGATCGTGGGCCCGATGCGGGCCACGGCCGAGAACGGCGGCACCCCCGGATCGCCCACGGCACCGGACGTCGCCGCGACAGCCGGCACCCTCCCCGGCACGACAGGCCCCGGCGCCGCGCTCCCCGGCGCCGCGCCTCCCGGTACGACGGGCCCCGACACACTGTCCGACCGCACCGCGGTCCCGGGCACGACGCCGGCCGGCGGCACCGCCACGGGGACGACGCCGCTACCCGCCGACACCTCCTGCACCCCCTGACCGTCGAGCCCGACCGAGGGGACCCGGACCGCGGGGCGCGAGCGGCGTCCACGCCGTGTCGTGCCGGTGAATGTCCGAGGTGAGGGCGGGAGTCGGTAGCGTTACCGTCCGCGGCGGATCGCCGGCACTCAGCTCGCCGGAACCCGACCACCGCCGGGCCCGCCCGCCGACGAACGACCGGATTGGAGACCGGAACAGTTGGACGTCCGGTTCGTCCCAGCACCGTCGATCCTCACCGGCGGCTCCGTTCCTGCCGGCGGCTCCGTGCCGCCCGACGCGCCGCCCGCGCGGTTCCCCGGGGTGGCCGCCGCGCTCGCCGCGCGGCTCGCCCGCGATCCGGCGCGCCCGATGATCACTTTCTACGACGACGCCACCGGCGAGCGGGTGGAGTTCTCCACCACGACGTTGGACAACTGGGTGGCGAAGACCGCGAACCTGCTCGGTGACACGGTCGGCCTGGTCCCCGGGGACGCGGTGGGCGTCGACCTGCCGGCGCACTGGACGACCTGCGTCATCCTGCTGGCGGCCTGGTCGGCGGGGCTGGAGGTGCGGGTGGCCGTCGACCCGGCGGCGCCGGGCACCGGCACCGGCACCGCGCCGGACGAGCTCGGCGTGGTCTTCGTCAGCGAGGACCGGGTCGAGATCGCCACCGGCCTGGGCGTCGACGAGATCGTCGCGCTGTCGCTGCGCCCGCTCGGTGGGCGGCTGCGCCGTCCGGTGCCCGGTGTGCTCGACTACGCCGTCGAGGTGCCGCCGCACGGCGACCGCTACGCGGCGCCGCCGCCGCCCGCGGGCCAGGCGGAGCTGATCCGCGTCGCCGAGAACGTCGCGCGGCGCGCCGGGCTGGGTCCGGACGACCGGATCCTCACCGCGGCCGGCCCCGCCACCCCCGCCGGCCTGCTCAGCGCGATCCTCCTGCCGCTGGTCAGCGGCGCCTCGGTCGTGCTGTGCCGCAATCTGGACGGCCTCGAACCGGCGGCGCTGGCCCGCCGGGCCGACAGTGAGCGGATCACCGTGGTGGACTGGTCCGTCCCGGGGCCGCTCGCCGCGGCCCTGCCGGCCGGGATCCGTCCCATCAGCCCCGACGGCCCTGTCAGCCCCGTCGACTCTGTCAGCCCCGTCGACTCTGTCAGCCCCGTCGACGCCCGCGCCCGGCAGCGGTAGCGAAGCCATGGCGGGCGACCCGCGGTCCCCCGGGCCGCCCACGACGGGCGGCCCGCCAGCCGTCCGTCGCATCGGTGTGGTCGGGACGGGCTATCTCGGTGCCACCCACGCGGTCTGCATGGCCGAGCTGGGCTACGAGGTGATGGGGCTCGACACGGACGCCGACAAGGTCCGCCGGCTCGGCGCGGGCGAGGTGCCGTTCTTCGAGCCGGGGCTCGAGGAGCTGCTGCGCAAGCACCTGGAGGCGGGTCGGCTGTCGTTCACCGGCGACCCCGCCGAGGTCGCCGGGTGGGCCGACGTCCACTTCATCTGCGTCGGCACGCCGCAGCGCGCCGGTGACGGCGCCGCCGACATGACCTACGTGGACGCCGCCGTCGAGACACTGATCCGTGCCGGCCTGCGGCCGGACGCGCTCGTCGTCGGCAAGTCGACCGTGCCGGCGGGCAGCGCCGAGCGGCTCGCGCGCCGGCTGGCAGCGGGCACCGGCGGCACCGGGCCTGGCGAGGCCCGGGCTGGCGAGGCCGACGCCGGCGAGGCCGCGGCTGGCGGCGGGGCCGAGCTGGCCTGGAATCCGGAGTTCCTGCGCGAGGGGTTCGCCGTCGACGACACGCTGCGTCCGGACAGGCTGGTCTTCGGGGTCCGGCCGGGTGGGCGCGGAGAGGCCGTGCTGCGGGCCGTCTACGCGGCGACGATCGAGGCCGGCACACCCGTGATCGTCACCGACTACGCCACCGCCGAGCTGGTGAAGGTCGCGGCGAACGCCTTCCTGGCCACCAAGATCTCCTTCATCAACGCGATGTCGGAGGTCTGCGACGCCGCCGGCGGGGACGTGACGAGCCTGGCGCGGGCGCTGTCCCACGACGCCAGGATCGGCGGGCGGTTCCTGCGGCCGGGGATCGGCTTCGGCGGCGGCTGCCTGCCCAAGGACATCCGCGCCTTCCACGCGCGGGCGGCCGAGATCGGGGCCGGCCCGGCGCTGGGCTTCCTGACCGAGGTCGACCGGATCAACCTGCGGGCCCGGCAGCGGACCGTCAGTCTGATCACCCGGACCCTCGGGGGGCAGGTGGCGGGCCGGCGGATCACGGTGCTCGGCGCGGCGTTCAAGCCGAACTCGGACGACATCCGCGACTCACCGGCCCTGGAGATCTCCGCCGAGCTGCACCGGGCCGGCGCGCGGGTGGTCGTGTACGACCCGGCCGCGATGGCCAACGCCCGGCGGCGCTTCCCCGAGCTGGAGTACGCGCCGTCCGCGCACGAGGCGGCGACCGGCGCGGACGCGCTGGCGGTGCTCACCGAATGGACCGAGTTCCGTGACCTGGACCCGGACGCGCTCACCCCGCGGGTGGCGGGGCGGGTCGTCGTCGACGGCCGACACGCGCTGGACGGCCCGACCTGGCGCCGGGCCGGGTGGGCGTACCACGCGCTCGGCCGTCCGCCGGCCTGACCAGCGGCCCGTCTGACCACCCGGCCACCGCTGACGGCCACCGACGGCCACCGGGCCGTCGGACGCGCGGGTCAGGCGGTCGCCTGGGTGGGCTCCGCCGCGGCCGACCGTGGGATCTCGGTGATCTCATCGAGCTCACCGGTCTCGACGTCGTACACGAAACCGCGCACCGAGGTCGAGGCGCGCAGGAACGGTGACGAGCGCAGCACGGTGATCGACCGCCACACGTCCTGTGCGGCGCTGGTGAACGCCTGGAGCCGCCACGCCGGGCGCACGCCTGTCCGCTCCGCCAGCGAGGCGCGGAAGCCCTCGTCGGTGAGCGTCTCCATGCCGCACCTGGTGTGGTGGACGAGGATGATCTCGGTGGTCCCGAGCGCGTGCTGGCTGACGGCCAGCGACCGCTCGATGTCCTCGGTCACCACCCCGCCGGCGTTACGCAGGATGTGCGCGTCGCCCTCCGCGAGACCGAAGATCGCCTCGAGGTTGATGCGGGCGTCCATGCAGGCCACGATGGCCACGCCGGTGGCCGGGCTGGCCGGCCGGGCCGGGCCGCCGCCGCCCGCCGCACGGCGCCGGGCGGCGAAGCTCGCCGCGCGTCCCAGCAGGATGTCGGTCGTGCCCTGGGCGTGTCCGAGGTCTTCGGGCGCGCTCATGACCGGGGGGTCACCTCCGTCGGTTACGTCGCTCACACGGCGTCACCGCCGCGGAGGCCTGCCACTCTGACAAGGATGCAGTGGACGGGACGTCCACCGCCACCCATCTGCCGCAATCGGGCAGGTGCGTCGGATCACGGCACCCCCCCAGGAGTGCCGACGTATCACGCAGCGCACAGCTGGGAACACTAAGGCAGTGACTTGTCACTCGACGCCGTCCGTACCCCGGCCACGCCGAGGCGCCGCTCCCGGCCGGCGCGCCCGCCCCGGCCGGGGCACGATGGCAGACGCCGCACCACCGGGGCCCGGCGGAGCACCCGGGCGGCGGGCGTGGTTCTCCTCAAGGAACGGACGCCGGCCGGTAAACGGACGATTCGGGACGGCGACCGGACAGTCGTCGACGGAGTGCGCATTCGGGGGTGGCAGATGGCGCCGCACAGGTCGTCGGTAGTCTCTCCTGGTGGTCAAAATCGATGTTCTCGAAGTCGATCGGCGCCGCCCGTGGTGAGCCATCGGGTTCCACGTTCACCACTTCAGGTACTCATCCATGAGGTGGGCAAGTTCGGCATCGTCGGCGCGGCCTGCTACGCGATCGACTTCGCCGTCTCGAACCTGTGTCACACCCTTCTCGGGATGGGCCCGCTCAGCGCGAAGACCGTGTCGACGGTGGTCGCGGCGACCTGCTCCTACGTCGGCAACCGGCAATGGTCGTTCAACCATCGGGCCCGGACGGGCCTGCGCCGGGAGTACACGCTCTTCGTGATCCTGAACGCGGTGGGGCTGGCCATCGCGCTGGCCTGCCTGGGCTTCGCGAAGTACGTGCTGCACTTCGAGGGCGTGCTCGCGTTCAACCTGTTCGGGAACGTCCTGGGCACGGGGCTGGGCACGGTCTTCCGGTTCTGGGCGTACAAGAAATACGTCTTCCTGCACCCGGACCACCCGAAGGTGGTGGTACCTCCGGCGAAGAGCGACCGGGTCCCCGAGCCCGCCGGCCAGGCCTGATCCACCCGGGGCGCCGCGAGGCTTCGGGTCCTTCGTGACCCGGAGTCGACCGGTGCCCTGTCCCGTTCTCATCCCGTCGGGACTCCAAGGGAACCATGGGGTTCCGGTACCGATCAGTTCTCCTGACGCCCGGCTGCGCTAGGCTCTCGAGGCCAGCCCATGCACAGCGTGCCCGGTTCTCCACCAGTGGTGACCCACTCACCGGGACCGCCGCGCAGCCGGTTCGAGGTCCAGGAGGGTGCGCCGTGACGCGGCCGACGCTCGCATCGCCCCGGCCGGGCGGTCGCCCGCGCGACGACAGCCGCGACGGCGCGATCCGCCAGGCGACCCTCGAACTGCTCGCGGAGCACGGCTACGACGGCGTGACCATGGACCGGGTCGCCACCCGCGCCAAGGCCGGGAAGGCCACCATCTACCGGCGCTGGCCGTCCAAGGTCGCGCTGGTGATGGATTCGATCACCCAGTTCACCGAGCAGACCCTGCAGGTCCCCGACAGCGGCTCGCTGCGGGCCGAAATGATCGCCTTCCTGACCGTGTTCCACGAACTGGTCGGCAGCGAGCAGGGCCGGATCATGGCCGAGATGGTCTCCGAGATGCCGCGCAACCCGGAACTGCGCGCCGCCGTGCGCGAGCGCATGTGGAGCCAGCGCAAGTCGATGTCCGAGGTCATCATCACCCGTGGGATCGCACGCGGCGAGATAACGCCGACGGCCGATCCGAACATCCTGATGGAAGTCGGCACCGCGCTGATCCTGCAGCGGCTGCTCATCACCGGGGACCCGGTCGACCCCGCCTTCATCGCGCACGTCGTGGACGACGTGATCATCGCCTACGCCCGCCGCGGCGACCGCGCCCCGGCCGACCGCGAGGCCCGGCAGGCCTGAGCCGATCCCGGCCGGTCCGCACCAATCCCGGCAGGCCTGAGCCGATCCCGGCGCCGGCGGGCCACCCGGAGAACACGGGCACGGGCGCCCGGTCACCGCGCTTTCACCGCCACCCCACAACGGACACGGCGGCGAGACAACGACGGGACACCACCACGGTGGACCGGCGACGCATCCGCTCCGTGTTGTGACGGTATGGGAACCAGAACCGATCAGTCATGTCCGAAATACGACCCGCGCCTTCGTAATCAACACGGAACTCCTACGCTTGGGCAGGCACCTGGTGTCGAACCCTCACCAGACCCTCCGCGGGCACCCGCACGACGCCCTCCGGGGGTGAGGGGCGACCTGGCGCCCGCAAACGCCCGGCACCTCGACGCCCAGCTCATCCGGCGCCGTCGCGCGGGGCGGTCTCAGGTACCGCCGTTCCACCGCCGGCCACGGTCCACGCCGACCGTCGACGCGGGCGACATAGGCACATCAGGAGGAACGTCATGCAGCCACCGAACCCGGGTCCGCAGGACCCGGACGCCGAGACCCGGCGGGTCGACAGCGGTGGCCAGGGTTACGGCGACGACGCCGAGACCCGGCTCGCGAACGACGGCGGCTACGCGGCGCACCCCGGTGACGAGGCGACCCGGCGCGTCGACGGCGGCGCGGCGGGCGGCTACCAGCAGGGCGGCTACCAGCAGGGCGGTTACCAGCAGACCGGCGGTTACCAGCAGCCCGGCTACGGGTCCACCGGCGGCTACCCGCAGCAGCCGGGCACCGACTCGGGCTACGGCCAGCCCCAGTCGGGCCAGCAGGGCTACCAGCAGCCCGGCTACGGCCAGCCGGGGTACGAGGGCTACGGCCAGCAGAACCCACCCGGCCAGCAGGGCTACCAGCAGACCCAGGCCTTCCCGCCCGGCTACGGCGCCACGCCGGGCGCGGAGGGCTACGGCCAGACGAGCCAGCAGCCCGGCTACGGCGACTACGGCCAGCAGGGCTACCAGACCGAGGGCTACCAGCAGCCCGGCTACCCGCCGTCGGGCTACGAGGGCTACCCGCCCGGCGGCTACCAGGGCGGCCCGGGCGGCCCCGGCGCGCCCGACCCGAACAAGCGCCGCAACATCATCATCATCGCCGTGGCCGCGGCCGTGGCACTGGCCATCGCGATCCCGGTCGCGCTGGTCGCGACGGGTGGCTCCGACGACAAGCCGACGCCGCCCGTCGCCGCGGGATCGTCGACCCCGTCCGCCTCCGCGAGCCCCAGCGCCACCCCGTCAGCGGTTCCGACCAGCGCGTCTCCGTCGCCGTCGGCGTCCCCGTCAGCGAGCGGCGGCCCGCTCACGGCGGCGCAGTCGGCACTGCTCGCGAAGCTCGACCCGACGACGATGACCGACTGCGAGGCGAACCCCGGCGGCGAGGACGAGGACATCGACGCCTCGCTGTTCTGCACCGCCGACAACGGCCAGCTTGTCGCCGCCTACCACTATGTGGACGCCGCGCACCTCGACAACGACGTCGAGTTCCGCAAGACCCAGGTCGAGGACAAGGGCGACTGTCAAAACGGGGACCCCGACATCTTCACCTGGAACTTCCACGAAGGTCAGACCGAGGGCACGGCCCTTTGCTACTACTACGAGAACAGTTTCTTCATCTTCTGGAGCTACGACAGCGACCAGGTCTCGTTCATGGCGCTGAACGACAACGCCAGCGCTCTCTACGAGTGGTGGACCAAGTTCGACCCGATCCCGCGAAGCTGAGCGACCGCCGGCATCCGGCGGTGGCGCCCGGCTCCCCGCCGCGCTCCCGCCGGATGCCCAGCGCCCGCCGGGGACGGCCCGTCACGGGCGCAACAGGGCGCTGACCAGGGCAGCACGGGACGATCCGGCGGAACCATGTGCCTACCCTGTGACGCGCGGCATCATCAACGTGGTGCCATCATCCGTCCAGGCAGCCTCCATTCCGGCCAGATCCCCTCTCGGGAGGAATCGTGCCCAGCCATGGCCCCGGCGACGACGGCGTGTCGCCCGTCCCTGAGCCGCCGGCAGGCCCGCTCTCGTCGCGTGACGACGCGCAGACCGCCGCGGACATCGAGGACGAGCTGGACAGCACGCAGATCCTGCGGCCGGACACCGCCCAGTCCGGCCTGTCGCTCAATGCCCCGCCGCCCGGCGGCCAGGGGTGGAGCGGACCCCCCGCACCCCCTGCGGCGTCTCCGCGCGGTCCGGTGTCGTTCAGCGGCGGTCCCGCGCCCGGTGGCTTCCCAGGTCTGCACCCTGGTCCGCACACGGGTCCGCAGCCGCCGGCGCCGGGCCAGCCGCCCGCGCCGGGCGGCCCGAGCGGGCCGGGATGGTCGCCCCCCGGCGCCGCGCCGGGCGCCGGCTATCCGCCGCCCCCGGGCGGAGGCGGCTATCCACCCCACCCCGGTGACCGTGGCTTCCCACCCCCGCCACCGGGGCCACCCGGCCAGCCCGGGCCGCCCCGCGGGCCCGGGTCCCCGGGCCCCGCTGTGCCACCCGGGCAGTTCGGACCACCGGCACCGCACGCGCCCTACGGCCAGCCCGCGCCAGCCGGATCCCACACCCCCTACGGCCAGCCGCCGCCCGGCCAACCCCCGGCACCCGGCCAGCCGCTGCCGTACGGCCAACCGGTGCCGCCGGGCCAGCCGCCGGCGCCCGGGCAGGCTCCGTACGGCCAAGCCCCGTACGGCCAAGCCCCGTATGGCCAGGCTCCGTACGGCCAAGCCCCGTATGGCCAGCCGGCGCCCGGGCAGCCGGCCTACGGGCAGGTGCCGCCGGGCCAGCCGCTGTACCGGCAGCCGACTCCGTACGGGCAGCCAGGGCCGCACGGCAGGCCCGGACCGGACCTCCCGCCGATCCCGCCGGGGCGGGGAAACCCACCCGGACCGCACTTCCCACCCGGGCCGTCCGGGGCGTTCGGCCCGCCGGGCTCCGCCAGGGAGGATGTCTCCCCCAGTGATCCCGGTGCCGCGGACGGCCCCGGGCCCGGCACGGCGCCGACGCCCGCCGAGGCCCAGAACGAGCCGCCGGGCGACGAGCTGACCTATCGGCTCGCCCCGCCGGGGCCTCCCCCCGCCGTCCCGGACCGGGCGGTCTCCCACGCCGGGGACGGCCCCGGGGCCGACGAGATCGACGCGGCCGAGGCCGGTACCACGCGGACCCCCCGACCCGAGCCGGCCGCGCCCGCGCCGTCGGCCGCGGCCGATGGCGGGGACCACGACGACCGGGCGTCCGGGTTCCCACCCCTGACCGGGCCACACCCGTTGCCGCCGCCGCCCAGGGAGTCGTTCACCGTGCGGCGCCCGACGCTGCCGCCGCCCGGCCGCATCTCGGACGGGCCCGTCTGGCCGGTGCCGCCGCCCAGCTACCTCGACTCGCCGTCCGGTGGCGGTCTGCTGCCGGCGATCCCGCCCGACATCACGATGGCCGGTGACGGCCCGGCCGGCGACCTCCCGCCGGGGTCCGGTCGTTCACCCGCGCCCGAGTTCTCCTCCGAGTTCCCGGCCGGCTCCGACTACCAGACCGGTTCGGAGTACCCGGCCGGATCAGGGTTCCCGCCCGCCGGCGGCGCCGGTGAGGTGCCCCGGCCGGCCGGGCGGCCGGGCCGCGGTGTGATCATGATCGCCGCCGTGGCCGCCGTGATCGTGATCGGCGCGGTCATCGGCATCGTGCTGGCCACCCGCGGAGACGACAGCGCCGAGACGACGGCCACCTCGGCCCCGCCCGCGGCCGCGGCCGTCCCGACGAACGTCCCCGGTGACACCCCGGCGGGGCAGGAGCAGCCGACACCGGCGACCAGCAGTCCCGAGGACACCCTGCGCTCGCTGCTCAACCCGGTCACGATGACGGGCTGCGAGACACCGCAGGAGAGCGACAGCGCCTACGCGGACGCCACCCTGCAGTGCGTGGGTGCCGGAGGCGTGACGGTGATGGCTTACCACTTCCCGGACCGCTCCGCGCTCGACCGCCAGATCGGGGCACGCGAGACCTACTACACCGATCTCGGCAACTGCGACGACGGCCAGCAGAGCTCCGAGGACTGGAACTCGCCACTGGAGCCCAACGGCGGATCCCGGCTGTGCTACCTGTTCGCCGAACGCTTCATCACGTTCTGGAGCATCAACGACGACCTGGTCGCGTTCTCCGCGTCGGACCCCGACCCGAAGCGGCTGGTCACCTGGTGGCAGACGTTTGACCCAGTCCGCCGATGAGACGGCTCCTGCCGGCGGACGCGCGGGCGCGCGTCCTGATCCCCGGCGGGCTGGCCCTGGCCGCCGTCGTCACAGCCGGGGTGCTGATCGCCCTCGCGGCCGGCGGGCCGTCCACCTCGGCTGAACCGGACACCGGGAGATCACAGCCACCGACGGTCTCCGCGTCCCCTGTTCTCCCGACCACGACCACGGGCACCTCGCCCGAACCAGCGGACCTGGACGGCCCCGAGCGCGAGCTGGTGGCACGGCTGTCCTCGTTCGAGCTCACCAACTGCCGGGGAGCCACCGCCGAGACCGGCGCCCCGGGCGAATCGGGCGACCCGACCGACCCACGGGCGGCCGGGGTCCAGGCCGCGCTGCGGTGTGTGCCGGGGGTGGCCGCGTCCGGGACACCGCCGGCCGGCGTCCTCGTGCTCGGCTACGTCGACGAGGCGGCCGTGGCCTCCGACGCGGCCCGGCGCGCGGCGACGATCGTGGACGTCGGTTCCTGCGAGGCGGGCCAGACCAGCACCGAGGCGTACCTGCTGCCGTCCCGGCGCACGGGCACGTTCGTCTGCCAGGCCACTCCCGACCGCTTCGCCGCCTACTGGACGATCGACAGCGAGCGGGTGGCCTTCATCGCGCAGGGCGCCGACCCGGCTGGGCTGATCACCTGGTGGCGCGACTTCGACCCGCTCTGACAGGTTGTCACAGCATGATCGCCTGACAGCCCGTTCCGCGAGAATTGATCGACCACCGGGAATCGCCCCCCGAGGCCGCCGCGTGGCTCCAGGGCCGCGTCGCTCCGGGCCCCGAAGCCGCGCGGTCGCCTGCCCAGGGTCCCGACGCCGCCGGCCCTTGGGGGCCCTGGGCGCGGCGCGGCGCGACAAGTATTCGCGCGGCCCGGCCGCCCTGCGCGGCGCCGCGGAACCGTGGCGGTTGGGGTTGGGGTTGCGGTTGCGGTTGCGGTTGCGGGGCAGCCTGGACTCACTCGCTGGCCACACATCGCCCGGCGACGAGGCCCCGACTGTCGGTGGGCCTTTTCGGTGGGCCTGTTGGCGGGGCTTCGAGCTGATGGTGGAGGCTCCGGGTCCGTTTCTGGTACTCGACTACTCGCCGTTTGATTTCTTTCTCGCCGTTTCCGACAGCATTCCCAGGGAAATCGGCTCCGAAAGGGCGAGGAGGCTGCCAAACGGCGAGCAGGCCACCCCGACATGCGAGGGATTTGTCCACTAGATCACGGTTGCGCCGTGCCGTGATGGTGGCGCGGGCCGTGGCTTCGCCGCTCGTGCGAGCGGGACCGGGTCGGCTCCCAGCTTCCGGCCCCAGCTCCCGGCCCGCGGGCCGCGCGGCCCGCGCGGCCCGGGGCGTTCGCCTCTGCCTGCCCTCGAATCTGCCGGCCCTCGAAGCCCGAGGCCCGAGGCCCGAAAAACCAGGTCAGGCCCCTTCCAGGGCGGGCGGCGGTCCGGTCAGCCGCCGGAGCGGCGGCGGACGTCCGCCGCCTCGGCCAGCTCGTACAGGGTGGCGTGTATCTCCTCGACCCGCGGGACGTGCGAGAGGACCATCCGCCCGCGTTCGCCCGCGCTCTCGATGGAAAGCGTCCCCGCGCCGAGCAGGCGGTCGAGCAGGCTCTGCTCGTAGGAGACGTCGTTGAGCCAGACGAGCGGGATGTCGCGCCCGGAGCGGGTCACGATCCCCTCGCGGATCATCAGCCGCTCGGTGGTGATCACGTAGTGGGTGGTGATCCAGCGCAGCCACGGGGCCACTCCGAAGTACCCGATGGCCGTCAGCCCCAGGGCGAGGATCAGGTACTGGACCGCCTCGCGCAGGAAGCCGTCCGGAACGAAGAACACGCCGAGGGTCGTGAGGCCGAGCGCGGCGACGACGGAGAGCACCGGCGCCACCAGGCTGCCCCAGTGCGGGTGCAGGTGGAGGACCACCTCTTCGTCGTCGGTCAGAACGTCGTCGGGAAACGCCACCACCTGATCGTCGCATCCCGGACGACCGTGGCACACCGGTGGGCCGCCCCAGCTGGCACAACACGCTGTAATCAGCGCGACCGCGGTCAACGGTGGCCGTGGTCAACGGTGTCGCGGTCGGCGCGACCGCGGCCAGCGCGACCGCGGTCAGCGCAGATGGACGATGTCGGCGGCGCTGAACGCCCGACCGTCGACGATGAGCCGGCCGAGCTCGTCGACGTCGGTCGCGGTGCCGAGCGTGGACGTCCCGTCCGGGAGCTCGACGCGGACCCGCCGGCCCAGCGTGGCGCACGCGTCGCGGTACTCACCGCGGGCCCGCTCGGGCGCATCCTCCCAGCGGCCCAACGCCTCGACGAGGTCGGTCAGCAGGGCCCCGAGCAGGGCGGAGCGGTCCAGCCGGGCGGGGTCGGCGCCGAGCAGCAGCAGGCTGGTGGAACGCGGTGGCAGTTCGGCGGCGCGGGCGGTGACGTTCAGCCCGAACCCGATGACGGCCGCCGGCGGCACGGCCGGGCTCGGGGCCAGCTCCACCAGGATGCCGGCGAGCTTCGCCCCGTCGACCTGCACGTCGTTCGGCCATTTCAGCACCGCCGGCACGCCCGCGTACCCGCGCAGCGTGCGCACGAGCGAGGTACCGACGACCATCGGCAGCCAGCCGAGCCACCGGGCCCCGGTCTCCGGGCGCACGAGCACGGACACCATGAGCCCGGCGCCGGCCGCGGACTCCCAGGAACGGTCGAGCCGCCCGCGGCCCGCGCTCTGCCGTTCGGCGGCGAGCACGAGCCCAGCCGGGGCGCCGCCCGGCACCGCAGCCGCCCCGGCCACCCCGGGCAGGCCGGTCGTGCCAGTGGCGACAGTCGTGCCGGGCAGGCCGGGCAGGCCGGGCAGGCCGGTCGTGCCGGGCAGGCCGCGGGCGATCCGTCCGAGCTCGGCGTTGGTCGAGTCGATCTCGTCGACGACGGCGAGCGCCAGGCCGAGGCGGGCGGCGAGCGGGCGCAGGGCGTCGACGTCCAGCGGACGTCGTGATCCCGGCGGCACCGCCGGTGCGCCCGGCGGCACCGCCGGGTCGGGGCTGTGACCTGTGGCGGGGGGCGAGACGGCCGGCGCGGCGGGGGCCGTTCGCCGCCCGGGGGACTCGGCGGGATGCACTGGCACGGGACCACCTTCCCAGAGGTCGGGTGAGACGGTCTCCACATCAATCGAGCACGTGGACCACCGACCGCCGTACGCTTCGCGGTATGGCTCTCCCGGCTTCCCCGCAAGAACCGTCGCCCGAACCGCACAGCACAGCCGGCCGCCTCGCCCGGCTGCAAGCGGTGACCGACGAGGCCGTCCACGCTGGTTCGCAGCGCGCGGTGGACGCGCAGCACGCCAAGGGAAAGATGACGGCCCGGGAGCGGATCGAGGCGTTCCTCGACCCCGGTTCGTTCGTGGAGACGGACGCGTTCGCGCGGCACCGCTCACACGACTTCGCGATGGACCGCAACCGCCCCTACGGCGACGGCGTCGTCACCGGCTACGGCACGGTGGACGGCCGTCAGGTCTGCGTCTTCAGCCAGGACTTCACCGTCTTCGGCGGCAGCCTTGGTGAGGTCTTCGGGGAGAAGATCGTCAAGATCATGGATCTCGCGCTCAGGACGGGAGTGCCGGTCGTCGGGATCAACGACTCCGGCGGCGCGCGGATCCAGGAGGGCGTCGTCTCGCTCGGCCTGTACGGGGAGATCTTCTACCGCAACGTGATGGCGTCCGGCGTCGTGCCGCAGCTTTCGCTGATCATGGGCCCGTGCGCGGGCGGCGCGGTGTACTCACCCGCGATCACCGACTTCACGCTCATGGTCGACCAGACCAGCCACATGTTCATCACCGGCCCGGACGTGATCAAAGAGGTCACCGGCGAGGACGTCGGCATGGAGGAGCTGGGCGGCGCCACCACCCACAACTCCCGCAGCGGCGTCGCGCACTTCCAGGCCGCGGACGAGGCCGACTGCCTGGAGCTGGCCCGCGCCCTGCTGTCCTACCTGCCGTCGAACAACATGGACGAGGTGCCGACCTACACCGAGGTCGCCGACGTCGAGGCCGAGGTCGACCCGGAGCTCGACACGTTCATCCCGGATTCACCGAACACCCCGTACGACATGCATCATGTGATCGAGCGGATCCTGGACGAGGAGGACTTCCTCGAGGTCCACGCCCAGTTCGCGCAGAACATGATCGTCGGCTTCGGGCGCATCGACGGCCGCTCGGTCGGTGTCGTCGCCAACCAGCCGATGCAGTTCGCCGGCACCCTGGACATCGACGCCAGCGAGAAGGCCGCGCGCTTCGTGCGCACCTGCGACGCGTTCAACATCCCGGTGCTGACGTTCGTGGACGTCCCCGGCTTCCTGCCGGGCACGTCGCAGGAATGGAACGGCATCATCCGGCGGGGCGCCAAGCTCATCTACGCCTACGCCGAGGCGACCGTTCCCAAGGTGACGATCATCACGCGGAAGGCCTACGGCGGCGCGTACGACGTCATGGGTTCGAAGCACCTGCGCGCCGACATCAACCTGGCCTGGCCGACGGCCGAGATCGCCGTGATGGGCGCCCGCGGCGCGGTGAACATCATCTATCGCCGCGAGCTCGCCGGCTCGGAAGAGCCTGAGCAGCGCCGCAGCGAGCTGATCCAGGACTACACCGACCATTTCGCGACGCCGTACATCGCCGCGGAGCGCGGCTACCTGGACGCCGTCATTCCGCCGTCGGTGACGCGGCGCGAGGTCATCCGAGCACTGCGTCTGCTGCGCACCAAGCGCGCGACACTCCCGCCGAAGAAGCACGGCAACATCCCGCTGTAGAACGCCCCGCCGTAGCAGGACCACCGAACGACCGAGGACCGAGGAGGAACGGCCGGTGGCCGACAGTCCCGACGAGCTTCCCGGCCGGGCGCACCTGCGGCTGGTCCGCGGGGACGCGACCCCGGAGGAGATCGCCGCGCTCGTGGCCGTCCTGGCCGCGCGGTCGGCCCCGGCCGCGCCGCCCGCGCGGGTCAGGTCCACCTGGGCCGACCCGGTGTTCGCCCTGCGCGGCGGGGTCTCCGCCGGGCCAGGCGGTTGGGCCCGGTCGGCCCGCACCGGCGGCATACGCTTCCCCGCGAGCGGGTGACGAGACACAACCGATCATGGCATCGGCGGCGGGGCGGACCTTTCCGCCCCGCCGGTGGGCAGGAATCGCAAAGAAGAAATATGGTGCGGCCCGACTCGCCTAGACTCAGGCCGGACGAGGACGGGAGGAACGTGCGTAAGATCCTCATCGCCAACCGGGGGGAAATTGCCGTCCGGGTGGCGCGGGCCTGCCGCGACGCGGGATATTCAAGCGTCGCCGTGTATGCGGAGCCCGACATCGACGCCATGCATGTCCGGGTCACGGACGAGGCATTCGCACTGGGCGGCACAACGCCCGGCGACTCGTACCTGAGAATTGACAAGATTCTCCAGGCGTGCGAGCTGTCCGGCGCGGACGCGGTACACCCCGGCTACGGTTTCCTCTCCGAGAACGCGGATTTCGCCGAGGCCGTGATCTCCGCCGGGCTGACCTGGATCGGCCCGCCGCCCGAAGCCATCCGCCGGCTCGGTGACAAGACCGCCGCCCGCCACATCGCGCTGGCCGTCGGCGCCCCGCTCGCCCCGGGCACCGCCGACCCGGTCGCCGGGGTGGACGAGGTGGTCGCGTTCGCGAACGAGCACGGCCTGCCGGTCGCCATCAAGGCCGCCTTCGGCGGCGGCGGCCGCGGGCTCAAGGTCGCCTGGAACGCCGAGGAGCTGCCCGAGCTGTTCGAGAGCGCGGTGCGCGAGGCCGTCGCGGCCTTCGGTCGCGGCGAGTGCTTCGTCGAGCGCTACCTCGACCAGCCCCGCCACGTCGAGACGCAGATCCTGGCCGACACGCACGGCAACGTCGTCGTCGTCGGCACCCGCGACTGCTCTCTCCAGCGGCGCTACCAGAAACTCGTCGAGGAGGCCCCCGCGCCGTTCCTCACCGAGGCGCAGAACACCGCGCTGTACGAGGCGTCCAAGTCGATCATCCACGAGGCCGGCTACGTCGGCGCCGGCACGGTGGAGTTCCTCGTCGCCAAGGACGGGATGATCAGCTTCCTCGAGGTCAACACCCGGCTGCAGGTCGAGCACCCGGTGACCGAGGAGACCTCCGGCGTCGACCTGGTGCGGGCCCAGTTCCGCATCGCCGAGGGCGAGGCCCTCGACCCGGTCGACCCGACCCCGCGCGGCCACTCGATCGAGTTCCGCATCAACGGCGAGGACCCGGGCCGCAACTTCCTCCCGGCGCCGGGCACCGTCACCACGTTCACGGCTCCGGCCGGTCCCGGCGTCCGCCTGGACACCGGCGTCGAGAGCGGCAGCGTCATCGGCGGGGCGTTCGACTCGCTGCTCGCCAAGCTCATCGTCACCGGGGCGACCCGCCAGGAAGCCCTGGAACGGGCCCGGCGCGCGCTCGACGAGATGGTCGTCGAGGGCATGGCCACGGCGCTGCCGTTCCACCGCGCGGTCGTGCGCGACCTGGCGTTCGCCCCGGAGGCGGCGGACGAGCCGTTCCGGGTGCACAACCGCTGGATCGAGACCGAGTTCGACAACACCATCCCGCCGTTCGCCGGCGGCGCCGACGCCGGCACCGACACCGAACCGCGGGAGACCGTGGTCGTCGAGGTCGGCGGCAAGCGGCTGGAGGTCGTCCTGCCCGCCGGGTTCGGCGCGGGCGGCGGCGCGGTGGCCTCCGCCGGTGCCACGGCGCCCAAGCGGCGCTCGGCGAGCAAAGCCGCGGCCAAGGTCACCGGCGACGCGCTGACCAGCCCGATGCAGGGCACCATCGTCAAGGTCGCGGTCAGCGACGGCGACACCGTCGAGGCCGGCGATCTGATCGTCGTGCTCGAGGCGATGAAGATGGAGCAGCCCATCAACGCGCACCGTGCCGGGACCGTCGGCGGGCTCGCGGCAGCGGTCGGGGCTGTCGTGACCAGCGGTGCGGTCCTGTGCGAGATCAAGGACTGACCAGGCGGCACCGGCGGCACGCGACGGGCTGACCGAGCCGCACGCACCGGCGGCGGCGTTCCCCACCCGGGGAGCGCCGCCGCCGTTCGTCGTTCCCGGCACGGCCACGCCCGACGTCGCTCCCGATGTCGCTCCCGGCACATCGTGGTGACGGTGAGAACCGCATAAACCCCGCTGGGTGACGATCCGACGGCGGTACGCGGCGCACCGGCCGCGGTGCGGAACGGTCCCGGCGGAGTACTCCGATCGGGTGGGCCGCACGGTGGCGGCGCGCGGTTCGGGGCGGCGAAGCTCCGCCACACTCTAGGCACAGGTCCAGGTGAGGACGATGCCGTCCGATCAGCGACGTCGCGAGGCGCCGGAGGGTTCGCGCGCGACGGTCCGGGCCGTTGTCATGGCCGCGGGTTCCGCCGCCCTGGCGCGAGGAGACGCGCATGCCCGACACCGATCTGCTGCTGATCCGACACGGCGAGGCCCACTGTGACACCGCGGGCATCGCCGGCGGAGATCTCGGCTGCACCGGCCTGACCAGGCGGGGCCGTTCCCAGGCGGAACGGGCCGCCCGCCGGCTGACAGTCATGCACACCATGGAACGCCGGGTGGACGCGGTGTACGCCGACCCACGCCGCCGGGTCCGGGAGACCGCGGAGATCATCGCGGGCCGGCTGCGGATGCCGGTGATCCTCGAGCCCCGGCTGGCCGAGGCCGGCCACGGCAGCGCCGACGGCCAGTCCTGGACCGACATCCGGACCACGTTCGGCGGCACCCCCGCGGACCGGCCCGACGACCCGGTCGCCCCCGGCGCGGAGAGCTGGAACCACTTCGTCGACCGGGCCGCCGCCGGGCTGCGGCACATGGTGGAACGCCACCGCGGCCAACGAGCCCTGGTCGTCACGCACGCGGCGACCGTCGAGGTGGCGCACGCCACGATGCTCGGGCTGCCGAACGACCCCGACCCGCGGGCCGCGTTCGTGCTGGCGCACGCGTCCATCACCTGGTGGTCGCACCGCACCTCGGAGACCGGCCCGCCCCGGTGGCATCTGGTGTGGCACAACTCCACCGCGCATCTGGCCCACAGCCTGTTCGACCGGGACGTCGAGCCCGCCGTCCGGACCCGCCGTGACGTACGGCGGCCACCGGGCCGTCCGTAGGCTCTAGCCCATGGACGGCCAGGGAGAGCACCCCGCAACCGAGACCCCATCCGCCGGGGACGCGGCCCAGGCCCGGCCCGGCGGCCCGGAGCAGGAGCCCGCCGGCGCCGGGGCGGTCCCCCCGCCCCGTGACCGGGAGACTCCCCCGCTGGCGGGGCGGCTGCACTACCTGATCGGCGGGACGCTCCCGCCCCGCTACAACGACTGGGTCTCGAACGACCTGACCGGCCCGGGCTGGCGGATCCGCCAGGCGCTGCGCCCGTTCCTGCTCATGGTGCCGTTCGCGATCGTGTTCGCGCTGCTGCCCGGCCAGCTGAGCGTGCGGCTCACCCTCGTCGTGTTCCTGCTGCTCTCGGGGATCGGCCTCGGCTTCGCCACCAGCGGTTTCTTCCGCAACCGCCGTCTGGAGCAGCACGGCTTCCCGCCCGTGTTCACCGTCTCCGAGGACTAGCTCCGGGGCTCAAGCCGGGATGTCGGCGAGGATGTCCTTGGTCGCGGAGAGGCCCAGGCGGGTGGCGCCGGCGTCGACGAAGGCCAGGGCCTGCTCGGCGGTGCGGATGCCGCCGGAGGCCTTGACGCCCAGCCGGCCGCCGACCGCGGCGACCATCGCCCGCACCGCGCGCAGCGAGGCCCCGCCGGCCGGGCTGAAGCCGGTCGAGGTCTTCACGAACTCGGCGCCGCCGTCCTCCGCGGCCCGGCAGGCCGCCGCGATGCTCCCGTCCGGGAGCAGGGCCGTCTCGAGGATCACCTTGAGGATCACGTATGGCGGGACCGACAGCCGGACCTCGGTGATCTCGGTCTCGATGGCACGCCAGTTCTCGTCCATGATGTTCGCGATGTCGACGACCATGTCGATCTCGGTCGCGCCGTCGGCCACCGCGCGCCGGGCCTCCTCGGCCTTGATCACCGTGAGATGCGTCCCGTGCGGGAAGCCGACGACCGAGGCGACCGCGAAGGACGGATCGGCGTCCTTGCCGTCCTGGCGGGCGCTGGCGGCGGCGAGGAAGACATGGGTCGGGGCGACGCAGACGGTGCCGACGCCGAGCTTCGCCGCGTCCGCGCAGAGGTTGACGATCTCCTCACCGGTAGCCTCGGGGCGCAGCAGAGTGTGATCGATCATGCGCGCGAGCTCGGCGCGCCGGGGCGCGGGCCGAGGCCCGGCGGCGGCGGAGCCTGAACCGGCGTCGGAGCCGGAGCCGGACCCCGGCGCGGGACGGTCGGGTCCGGCGGGAGCCGTTGTCATACCTTGCATCATCGCCCATGGGCAGTGTGGGTTCTCGAGTGTCCCGGTAGGAGCCAACCGTGCAGGTTCAGGTCGTCGATCATCCGCTGGCAGCGGCCGCGCTCACCGTCCTGCGGGACGAGCGCACGGCGCGCGCCGCCTTCCGCGCCGCCCTGCACGACCTGGCGACGATGCTGGTCTACGAGGCGACCCGGGACCTGCCGACGATGCCGGTCTCGGTGACGACGCCGCTGGCGACCACCGCCGGGGTGGTGCTCGCGGCCGAGCCGGTGGTGGCGCCCGTGCTGCGGGCCGGTCTCGGCATGCTGCCGGCCGCGCTGACGCTGATGCCGGACGCGCGCACGGCGTTCATCGGCCTCTCCCGCGACGAGACGACCTTCGAGCCCCGGGTCTACCTGGAGTCGGTGCCGGCGGAGCTGGCGGGGCGGCCGGTGTTCCTGCTCGACCCGATGCTGGCGACCGGCGGCTCCGCGCTGCACGCGCTGCGGCTGCTCACGGCGCGTGGTACCACCGGCATCGTCGTGGTCTCCGTCGTCGCCGCGCCGGAGGGGATCGCCGCGCTGGAGGGCAGCGGCCTCGACATCAGCGTGGTCACCGCCGTGGTGGACGAGAAACTGAACGACACCGCCTACATCGTGCCGGGGCTCGGCGACGCCGGCGACCGGATCTACGGCGCCGTCTGACCCGGGCCGAAGTCGATCAGGGCCGTGGCGCCGGCGCGCAGCGCGTCCAGCTCGGTGTGGGCACGGCGGCGCGCGGCGGCCGGGCCGATCGCCGCCACGGCCGCCCGATCCGCGACGGCCTGCAGATAGATCTTGAGCTTCGGCTCGGTGCCGCTCGGCCGGGCCACGAGCCGCGCCCCGCCGTCCAGGTCGAGGATCAGGACGTCCGCGGGTGGAAGGCCGTCCGCCGCGCCGGTGGGCGGGTCGCCGGTGAGCAGGTCGCGGACGGCGGTCACGGGACGGCCGGCGACGCGGCCGGGCGGGGACGTCCGCAGCCGGCGCATCGCCGCGCCGACGGCCGCGAGATCGTCGAGGCGGACGGACACCTGGCCGGTGGCGAACACGCCGATGCGGCGGTGCAGGTCGTCGAGGACGTCCAGCAGGGTCCGACCGGCGCGCTTCTCGCGTTGGGCGGCCCGGGCGAGGGCCAGCGCGGCGGTGATGCCGTCCTTGTCCCGCACCAGGTCGGGGGCCACGGCGTAGCCGAGGGCCTCCTCGTAGCCGAACACGAGGCCGGGATCGGCACGCATGATCCACTTGAAGCCGGTCAGGGTCCGGGTACACGGCACGCCGTGGTCGCGGGCGAGCTCCACCAGGGCCGAGGAGCTGACCACGGTCGTCGCGACCGGTCCGGGCCGCGCCCGCAGGACGTGGTCGGCCAGCAGCAGCCCGATCTCGTCCCCGGTCAGCACCCGGCCGCCGACGGCCGCGGCGCACCGGTCGGCGTCCGGGTCGTTCGCGAGCACCAGGTCGGCGCCGACGTGCTCACCCAGGGCGAGCACGGCGTCGAGCACTCCCGGCTCCTCCGGGTTCGGGAACGGCGCCGTCGGGAAGTCGGGATCGGGCTCGCGCTGGCCGGCGACCGTCACCGGCACGGGCAGGCCGGCCCGGGTGAACACCGCCGCCAGGACGTCCGCGCCGACGCCGTGCAGCGGCGTGTAGGCGATCCGCGGCGGCGGCCCGGCCACCGGCGCGGCGGTGTCGACCGGTGTGACGCTGTCGACCGCGCGCACCGCGCCCTCGACGTACGCGGTGACGACCGAGGCGTCGAGGCGTGTCCACCCGTCGCCGAGCGGGATCTCCGCTGCCGGGCCGACCGCGGCGATCTCGCCCTCGACCTCGGTGTCGGCCGGGGCGACGAGCTGAGCGCCCCGCCCCGCCGCGCCCACGGCGCCCACGGCACCGGGCGGTTCCGCGGAACCGTCGGGGCCCGCGGGAGGATCGCCAAGGCGCGCGGGACCACCCAGATAGACCTTGTAGCCGTTGTCGGACGCCGGATTGTGACTGGCCGTGATCATGATCCCGGCAGTCGCGTCCAGGTGGCGGACGGCGAACGCCAGCACCGGGGTCGGCGTCGGTCCGGGGAGCAGCAGTGCCCGGGCGCCCTGCCCCGCCAGGACCCGGGCGGCGTCCAGGGCGAAGTGGTCGCTGCGCCGGCGCGCGTCGTAGCCGATCACCACCACCGGCGGGCCGGTCGCCCGGCGCCGTAGCCAGGAGCCGAGACCGGCGGTGGTCCGCCGCACCACGGCGGTGTTCATCCCGGCCGGCCCGGCCCGCAGCGGCCCGCGCAGCCCGGCGGTGCCGAAGACGAGCGGCCCGGCGAAACGCCCGGTGAGGGCGCGGACGTCACCCGCGGCCACCAGCCCGGTGAGCTCGGCCCGGTCGCCGGGGTCGGGATCGGCCGCCAGCCAGGAGGTGACCCGCGACGCCAGCGGCTCCGGCAGCCCGCCGGCCTCCGCCGTCACGGCACCCTTCGCCGTCACGGCACCCTCCTCGGTGGTCAAAGCGCGGCGATGACCCCGGCGAGCATCGAGCCCATCCGGCCGGCCGCCGCGGCGCCGGCGGCGAGGACCTCGGTGTGGTCCAGCGGGGCGCCGGTCATCCCGGCGGCCAGGTTCGTGACCAGCGAGAGCGCGAGCACGTCGACCCCGAGCGCGCGGGCGGCGATCGTCTCGTGCACCGTCGACATGCCGACGAGGTCGGCGCCGAGCCCGCGCAGCATCCGGATCTCGGCCGGTGTCTCGAAGTGCGGGCCGGGCAGCGCCGCGTAGACCCCTTCGACCAGGCTCGGTTCCACGGTGCGGGCGAGCGCGCGCAGCCGGGGCGAGTAGGCGTCGGTGAGGTCGGTGAACAGCGGGCCGACCAGCGGCGAGCGGCCCGTGAGGTTGAGGTGGTCGGCGACCAGCACCGGCTGGCCCACGTACATGTCGGACCGCAGCCCGCCGGCCGCGTTCGTCAGGACGACGGTGCCCGCGCCGGCGGCGTGCGCGGTGCGCACGGTGTGCACGACCAGGGAGAGGTCGTGGCCCTCGTAGGCGTGCACCCGGCCGAGGAAGACCAGCAGCCGCCGCCCGCCGAGCAGGATGGAACGGGCCGTGGGCGCGTGGCCGGGGACATCCGTGGCGGGAAAGCCGCCCAGGTCGGCGAAGTCGACGTCGACGACGTCGGTACCGAGACCGGCCAGGACGTCCGCCGCGGGCCGCCAACCGGACCCGAGGACGATCGCGACGTCGTGCCGGTCCACTCCGGTGCGCTCGACCAGGCGCGCCGCCGACGCGACGGCGTCGGGGGCGCTGATGATGCCGCTGTCCGCCACGAGGCGACTGTACGGCCCGCGGCATACCACTCTCGCGTGGCCCCGACCCGGCACCGCGTGGCGTTCCGGGAGCACACTGGTGGGGTGTCCCTGGTCCCCTCCGTCCGGAAGCCCCCGCGGGTGCCGCTTGAGGACGGAGAGCTCATCGAGGTCGTGCTGCGCGGGCGGATGACGGACCCGACCGGTGGCGGGCGCGTCACCGCGAAGGCCGAGCGGTTCGTCGGGCATCGCCTCGGCACGTCCCGCTGGATCATGTTGACCACGCGGCGGCTGCTGGTGGTCGCGCCCTTCCCGCGCGAGGGCGACTGGTTCGACGTCTCCTACGACCGCCGGGACGTCTCCGCCTCCCGGGGCCTGCGGCACGGCGAGGTGATCGTGGTCGAGCTGAAGACCCCCGGCGGGCGGCAGATCCTGCGGCTGCCGAATCGCACCCGGTCCGAGGCGGCGCGCCTCATCCGGGCCCTGCGCCCAGCCGAGCCCACTCCCCGCCGGCCCTGAGCGCCCGCCGAACCCGAGCCCCCGCCGAACTCAGGCCCCGCCGAACTCAGGCCCCCGCCGGACCTGAGCGCCGGCGGCGCGGCCGCCACCCCGGCCCACGCGGCGATCATCGGTGGAGCCGTCCGATAGGGTCGACAGCGACCTGACACGGCCCCTCAGCAGCCGCGTCAGTCGGATCAGCTACCGATGGACATCAGCAAATCGGCGATATCAGCAAGTCAAGGCGATATCAGCAAGTCAAATCGGTGACATCAGCAAGTGGTGACACAGGACGGATGGCCATGTCGACAGCCGCCAGCACGCCCGGAACGCACAGCACCGTGATGCGTACCCACCTGTGCGGTGATCTGGGGCTCGGCAACGCCGGCCAGCGGGTGACGGTCTGCGGCTGGGTCGCGCACCGCCGCCAGCACGGCCAGTCGCTGATGTTCGTCGACCTGCGCGACCACTCGGGCCTGGTGCAGTGCGTCGTCGACGGCTCGGTCGACGCCCGCTCCGAGTACGTCCTGCGGATCACCGGCACCGTCACCACCCGTCCGGAGGGCACCGCGAACCCGGCGCTGGCCACCGGCGGGATCGAGCTGACGGACTGCGCCGTCGAGGTGCTCTCGGTCGCCGCGCCGCCGCCGTTCCCGCTCGACGACCGGGCCGACTCGGTCGAGGAGAGCACCCGGCTCACCTACCGGTACCTCGACCTGCGCCGCGAGCGGATGCAGCGCAACCTGCGCACCCGCTCGGCGGTGCTCGGCGCGCTGCGCACCGCGTTCGCCGACCGTGGGTTCGTCGAGGTGGAGACGCCGCTGCTGATGCCGTCGACGCCGGAGGGCGCGCGCGAGTTCGTCGTCCCGTCCCGGCAGTTCCCGGGAAGCTTCTACGCGCTGCCGCAGTCGCCGCAGCTGTTCAAGCAGCTGCTGATGGTCGGCGGGATGGACCGCTACTTCCAGCTCGCGCGCTGCCTGCGCGACGAGGACCTGCGCGCCGACCGGCAGTACGAGTTCACCCAGCTGGACCTGGAGATGAGCTTCGTCGGGGTCGACGACATCCTCGACGTGGTCTCCGCGGCGGTGCTCTCCGCCGCCGCCACGGCCGTGGCGGGCTCCGGGCGCGCCGTGCCGGAGATCGAGCGGCTGACCTGGCATGACGCGATGAACCGGTTCGGGGTCGACAAGCCGGACCTGCGGTTCGGGATGGAGCTCGTCGAGCTCACCGCGATCTTCGCCGACAGCGGTTTCAAGGCGTTCGCCGGCGCCCCGGCGGTCAAGGGCATCCGGGTGCCGGGCGGGTCGGCCACCCACAACCGCAAGGCGCTCGACACCCTCACCGACCGCGCCAAGAAGCTGGGCGCGAAGGGCCTGGTGTGGATGCGCGTCGCCGCCGCCGGGGCGCTGGAGTCGCCGGTCGCGAAGTTCCTCTCCCCCGCGGAGCTCACCGGGATCGTCACGGCGACCGCGGCCGAGGAGGGTGACCTGCTGCTGCTGGTGGCGGACGAGTGGGAGACCACCTGCGAGGTGCTCGGCCAGCTGCGCAACGACCTCGGGCGCCCGCCGGCCGGCTCGGGCGAGCTGCGCTTCGCCTGGGTGGTGGACTTCCCCCTGTTCGTCGGGGTGGACGCGGCCACCGGGCGGCCGAAGCCGGGGCACCACCCGTTCACCCGGCCGCACCCCGACGACGTCGAGAAGATGGAGTCCGAGCCGCTGGCGGTGCGCAGTCTGGCCTACGACCTGGTGCTCAACGGGTGGGAGCTGGGCTCGGGGTCGATCCGGATCCACGAGAGCGAGCTGCAGCAGCGCGTCTTCGGCCTGCTGGGGATCTCGCCGGAGGAGGCGAAGGCCCGGTTCGGGTTCTTCCTCACCCCGTTCGGGTACGGCGCCCCGCCGCACGGTGGCTTCGCGTTCGGTATCGACCGGCTGGTCGCCATCCTCGCGGGTGAGGACAACATCCGTGAGGTCATCGCCTTCCCGAAGACCCAGTCCGGGCTGGACCCGCTGACCGGCGCTCCCACGGCGATCGACGAGCGACAGCTGCGCGAGCTCGGCATCCGCGTGGTCGCTCCCGCCGTTCCCGGCCCGGCGGCACCTGTGAAGGCCGAGCCCGCCCAGTCGCGCTGAAGTACGCACGGCCACGAAAAGTCAAACTAAGATAGCTCTCAGTCGGAGCTAATCCGGACACTGAGGCACGCGTGGCCAATGACCCGTCAGGGGTGTCTCTTCGTCCCTTCCGGGGGTACGGCCGCGTGATCTGGGTAACCAGCCCGGAGAGCTCGCTGCCCGAGTTCCGGGCCCGCGCGCTGGCGGGCCCGCTCACCCGGAGGAGCCGCGGTGCACATTCCCTTCTCGTCGTCCCCGAGTTCCAGCCTTGGGATCGAATGGGAGCTGGAACTCGTCGACCTGCAGAGCCGGCACCTGCGCGGCGACGCGTCCGAGATCCTCGAGGACCTGCGGTGCAAGGTCGGCGAGGAGGGCGCCGCCAAGGCCAAGCACGAACTCTTCGAGTCGACCATCGAAGTGATCACCGGGGTGTGTCAGACCGTGCCCGAGGCCACCGCCGACCTGCTCGGCACGGTCGAGGTGCTGCGGGACCTCGCCGAACGCCGCGGCATCGGCCTGATGTGCTCCGGCACCCATCCGATCAGCGAGTACTCCACCCAGAAGATCACCGCGGACGACCGCTACGACCGCCTGGTCGGCCGGATGCAGTGGCTGGCCCGGCGGCTGCTCATCTTCGGGGTGCACGTCCACGTGGGTGTGCGCTCGCCGGAGAAGGCGATGCCCATCGTGAACGCGCTGATGTCCTACATCCCGCACTTCCTGGCGCTCTCGGCCTCCTCGCCCTACTGGCTCGGCGCGCACACGGGGCTCGCGTCGTCGCGGTCGCGGGTGTTCGAGAGTCTGCCGACCGCCGGCCTGCCCTACCCCCTGGAGGACTGGGCGGCGTTCGAGGGGTTCATGGAGACCCTGGTGACGGCCGGCACCATCGAGACGATCCGCGAGGTGTGGTGGGACATCCGTCCCCACCCCAACTTCGGCACCGTCGAGCTGCGGATCTGCGACGGCCTGCCGACGCTGCTCGAGGTCGGCGCGGTCGCGGCGCTCGCGCAGTGCATCGTCGACCGGATGAACACCCAGCTCGACCGGGGTTACAAGCTGCCGGCCCCGCACCGCTGGGTGGTGCAGGAGAACAAGTGGCGGGCCGCCCGCTACGGCCTCGACGCGAAGATCATGGTGGACGACCGCGGCACGGTGCGCCCGGTACGCGCCGACATCGCCGACCTCGTCGAGGATCTGCTCCCCGTCGCCCGCCGGCTCGGCTGTGAGACCGAGCTGACCGACGTCAACCGGATCCTCGCCTCCGGGGCGAGCTACACCCGACAGGAGCTCGCCGCTCGGCGGGCCGGCGGAGACCTCACCGCCGTGGTCGATACGCTGCTGGCGGAGATGAACGCGGGGCGACCGGTCACCCACGGGTAGCCGGCCAGCCGGAGCGACAGCGGAGGGCCCGGCCCGGCAGATGACAGTGGACATGACGCACAGGACCGCCGCGGCGGGCATGCCGATCACGGCGGCCTGGCTCGCGGAGCACGAGGACGAGCTGATCGCGCTGCGGCGTGACCTGCACGCCCACCCAGAACTGGGCCGCCAGGAGCACCGCACGGCGCGTGTCCTGGAGGAACGGCTGCTGGCCGCCGGGCTGAGCCCGCAGCGCCTGCCCGACGTGCCCGGCCTGTGGTGCGACATCGGCGCGGGGGTCGACTCGGGCGGCCCCGTGGTGATGCTGCGCGCCGACATGGACGCGCTGCCGCTCGCCGACGTCAAGGACGTCCCGTACCGGTCGACGGTGCCGGGTGTCGCGCACGCCTGCGGGCACGACGTGCACACCACCGTGGCCCTCGGCGCCGGCCTGGCGCTCGCCGAGCACGCCCGGGCCCACCCGTTGCCGGGTACCGTGCGGCTGCTCTTCCAGCCGGCCGAGGAGACCATGCCCGGCGGCTCGCTCGACGTGATCGACGCCGGCGTGCTCAAGCCGGTGACCTCGGCGATCACCGTGCACTGCGACCCCGCGCTCGACGTGGGCACCATCGGGCTGCGTTCCGGCCCGATCACCTCGGCCGCCGACGCGGTGGAGATCACCCTGGCCGGGCCGGGCGGGCACACCTCGCGGCCGCAGAACACCGTCGACCTGGTCTACGCCCTCGCCCGGCTGGCGGTGGACCTGCCGGCCGCGCTGTCCCGGCGGGTCGACCCGCGCTCCGCGCTCTCGCTGGTCTGGGGCCAGATCCAGTCCGGCACCGTGACGAACGCCATCCCACGCACCGGCAAGCTGCGCGGGACGGTCCGCACGCTGTCCCGGGAGACCTGGGAGGCGGCGCCGGAGCTGGTCGAGCGCCTCGCCGAGCAGCTCGTCGCCCCCTACGGCGCGCAGCTCGCCGTCGACTACGTGCGCGGCGTCCCGCCGGTGGTCAACCACGCCGACGTCGTCGACGCGTTCGGCGCGGTGGTCGACGCGGTGTTCGGGCACGAGGCGGCCACCTCGGTCGCCCAGTCCCTCGGCGGCGAGGACTTCGGCTGGTATCTCACCCACGTGCCCGGGGGGCTGGCCCGGCTGGGCACCCGCACGCCGGGCGGCCCCACCTACGACCTGCACCAGGGCAGTTTCGACGTCGACGAGCGCGCGGTCGGCGTGGGTGTGAGGTTCCTCTCCGCCGCCGCCTGTGAGCTGCTCGACCGCTCGGCCGACCCGGCGGGCCCGGACGACCTGGCCTAGGCCAGGTCGTCCGGTGCCACCCGGCCCACCTGGGCGGGCCGGGTGGGTCGGGCGCCCGGGATCAGGCGATCGGGCGTCCGCGGAGCTCGGTGACGTAGTCGGAGGGGGCGCCGGCCTTCTCGGCCGCGTCCGCGATCAGGTCGAGGGAGTTGCGTGACGGCAGCCCGCCCTCGTAGGTGTTCAGGATGTACGTCCAGGCCAGGCTCTCGCCGTCCAGCGTCGACACCCGCACCCTGATGCGGGTGTAGAGGCCGGTGTCGGCGCCCTCCCAGATGTCCAGGCGCTCCAGGTCGTAGCGGTCGAGATCGTACAGCAGGACGTACACGTCCGCGCCGGGCGACTCGACGATGGTCGCCAGCGCTCCGTCCCAGCCGACGTTCTCACCGCCGAAGGTCAGGCGCCAGCCCCTGATCCACCCGGTGCCGATCACCGGGGAGTGTGGCGCGCGCTGCTTCATGTGCGCCGGATCGAGGTTGCTCGCGTAGGCGGCGTACTTCGTCATCGTCGGGGTCTCTTCCGATCTCCCCGCCCGGTGCGAGAGCGCGGGGTTGCTTCCAGCCGGGTGCGGCCACCGGCGTCACGGGGTGGGCCGACGTCACGGGGGGCGTCCGACGTCGGTGGAAGATACTACGGAGCCCGCCGCACCGGGACGAGAGGGACATCTGAAGAGGGGCAAACTAGGGAGGTACGACGAGCTCTGGAGGATCCCACGTGACGCGCATCGTCATCCTTGGCGGCGGGCCCGGCGGCTACGAGGCGGCCCTGGTCGCCGCCTCCCTCGGCGCGACCGTGACCGTCATCGACTCGGACGGCATCGGTGGCGCGTGCGTCCTGACCGACTGCGTGCCGTCCAAGACCCTCATCGCGACGTCGGAGACGATGACGAACTTCGCGATGGCGCCGGCGCTGGGCGTGCGCCCGCACGGCGACCCGGCGGCCGAGGTCGGCAGCTGGGAGCTGACCGGCCTGCCCCACCTGACGCCACCGGACGTGGTCACGGTCGACCCGGAGCAGGTCAACGAACGGGTGCGGGCGCTGGCCCGGGCCCAGTCCGCCGACATCGAGCGCCGCCTGGAGCGGGAGCGGGTCGAGGTGGTGCACGGCACCGGGCGCCTGGTCGGCCCGCACGCGGTGGAGACGTCCGACGGCGAGACGTTCGTCGGCGACATCGTCCTGGTCGCCACGGGCGCGTCGCCGCGGGAGATCTCCGGCTGCGAGCCGGACGGCGAGCGCATCCTGACCTGGCGCCACCTGTACGACCTCAAGGAGATCCCCGAGCACCTGGTCGTGGTCGGTTCCGGGGTCACCGGCGCCGAGTTCGCCAGCGCCTACCGGGCCCTCGGCGCCGAGGTGACACTTGTCTCCTCGCGTGAGCGGGTGCTGCCCGGCGAGGACCCGGACGCCGCCCGGGTGATCGAGGACGTCTTCGTCCGCCGCGGCATCGAGGTGCTCAACCGCTCCCGGGCCGCCGCGGCGCGCCGGATCGGCGACGGTGTCCTCGTCGAGCTCACCGACGGCCGGACGGTGACAGGCAGCCACGCACTGATGGCGGTGGGTTCCGTACCGCGGACGAAGGGCCTCGGCCTGACCGAGGTCGGCGTCCGGCTCGGCTCCGGCGGCCACGTCGTCGTCGACCGCATGTCCCGGACGTCGGTTCCCGGCGTGTACGCGGCCGGCGACTGCACCGGCGTGCTCCCGCTGGCGTCCGTCGCCGCGATGCAGGGCCGGATCGCGATGTGGCACGCCCTCGGCGAGGCGGTGACCCCGCTGCGCCTCGGCACGGTCTCGTCGAACATCTTCACCGAGCCGGAGATCGCCACCGTCGGGGTGACCCAGCGGATGAAGGACTCCGGCGCGATCGCCGCCGAGGTCACCACAGTGCCCCTGATGCGCAATCCGCGGGCGAAAATGATGGGGATTGCGGATGGTTTCGTCAAGTTGTTCTGTCGGCCCGGAAGTGGCAGCGTCCTGGGTGGCGTCATCGTTGCTCCGCGTGCAAGTGAACTGATCCTCTCAATTTCGCTCGCGGTGGAGAACGGCCTGACGGTCGACCAGATCGCGCACACCTTCTCGATCTATCCCTCCTTGTCCGGTTCCATCACCGAGGCGGCCCGTGTCCTGCGGCCGCGCGACCTGTTCGCCGGCTTCGACACCCCCGCCTGAACAGGCCTGCCACTCCGGCCCAGGCCGGATAATGGGCCCATGAAAGGCGTCTTCGTCGGCCTGACGACGCTTGATTCGGTCTACCTCGTGGATCGGCTTCCAGGTGCCGACGAGAAGTGTGTGGCGCGCGATTTCGCCATGAATGCGGGCGGTCCCGCGACGAACGCCGCGGTGACGTTCGCCTACCTCGGCGGACGGGCCTGCCTGGTCAGCGCCATCGGCACGTCCCCGGCCGCGGCGCTCGTGCACGCGGATCTCGCGCGCTACCGGGTCCGGCACATCGAGCTGGTGCCGGAGCAGTCCGGCGACGGCACCGCCGGTCCCTACGGCGCCCTTCCCGCCCAGGGGATGGCCGGCCCCTCCGGCCAGCACGGCCCGCCGGGGAAGCCCGTGGGACCGCGCACCGGCGGCACCCGCTCCGGGTACGGCCCGACCGGCCCGCTCACCGGGTATCCGCACATGCGCGGCCGGGGCGGACCCGGCCTGCCCGGCGGCGCGGCCCACAGCCCCGCCGGGGCGGTCAGGCCGGCCGGCCACGTGCTCGGCCCGGCCGGTGGCGCCCCCCACAGCGGGATCGGCGGCCACGGCGGAGTCGGCGGCCAGGGCGGCCACGGCGGGGCCGGCGGCCAGGGCGGGGCCGGGCTCGGTGGGGCCGGCACCCTCGGCGGGATGGCCGGCCTGGCCGGCGCCGTCCAGGCCGGTCCGAACGCGGCGGCCGCCGGCCACCTGGCCGGCCAGTCGGCGATGTCCTACGCCCTCCCGATGTCAGCGGTCATGGTGACCTCGCGGACCGGCGAGCGTGCGGTGACCTCGACCCACGGCATGGTCCCCCGGTGCACCGCCAACACCTCCGCCGCGGCCGCGGTCGCCGACGCCGACGTGGTTGTGCTCGACGGCCACCAGGTCGACGCGGCCATCGGCCTGCTGCGCACCCTGCGGGGCGCGGGCCCGCCGGTCCTGCTCGACGGCGGCAGCTGGAAGCCCGGCACCGAGCAGATCCTGCCGTTCGTCGATGTCGTGATCTGCTCCACCGCGTTCCGCCCCCCGGGCTTCGACCCCGGCGCGGACATCCTCGGCCTGCTGCTGCGCTACGGCCCGTTCTTCGTCGCCGTCACGGACGGCCCCGGGCCCATCCGCTGGGCCACGGCGGAACGGCGCGGCCACGTGCTGCCCCCGGTGGTGGCCGCCCGCGACACCCTGGGCGCCGGCGACGTCTTCCACGGCGCGTTCGCCTGGATGATGGCCCACGGCGCGCTCGCGACCGACGAGCTGGTCGGAGCGCTCGGCGAGGCGTCCCGGGTCGCCGCCCGCTCCGTGCTGACCTTCGGCCCCCGCAGCTGGATGACCTGACCCCGGTGGGCGGGCCGGCCCACCGGGGGCGCGGTCAGCCCGCGGGCGCGGTCAGCCCGGCGGCCGGGGTGGCGGGCGGCGCGACGGGCGCGTCCCGCGCCGCGCAGCCGGCGAGGTGGTCGTTCACCAGCCCGCACGCCTGCATGAGCGCATACGCGGTGGTCGGGCCGACGAAGACGAAGCCGTGCCCCCGCAGCGCCTTCGCCAGCGCCTTGGACTCGGCGGTCACCGCCGGGACGTCGGCGAGCCGGACCGGGGCCGGGTGGGGCGGCGGCGCGAACGACCAGACCAGCTCCGCCAACGGCTCGGTCAGGGCGAGCACGGCGCGGGCGTTCGCGATCGTCGCCTCGATCTTGCGCCGGTTGCGGACGATGCCGGCGTCCAGGAGAAGTGTCTCGACCGTGCCTGCGCCGAACGCGGCGACGGCGGCCGGGTCGAACCCGGCGAACGCCGCCCGGAACGCCGGGCGCTTGCGCAGGATGGTCAGCCACGACAGCCCGGACTGGAACGCCTCCAGCGTCATCCGTTCGAACAGGCCGACGGTGTCCCGCACCGGCCGGCCCCACTCGGTGTCGTGGTACTCGACGTACAGCGGCGTCGACAGCCCCCAGGGGCACCGTGGCCACCCGTCCGCCCCCACGGCCAGGTCGGCCGACCCGGTCACGGGACGAACCCCTCGAAGCCGGGCTTGATGACCTCGTTGATCAGCGCGAGACGCTGGTCGAACGGGAGGAACGCCGACTTCATCGCGTTCACGGTCAGCCAGCGGATGTCGGACCAGCCGTAGCCGAACGTCTCGACCAGGGTCGCGAACTCGCTGGACAGCGTCACCCCGCTCATCAGCCGGTTGTCGGTGTTCACCGTGACCCGGAAGTGCAGCCGGCGCAGCAGGCCGATCGGGTGCCGCTCCAGGCTCGGCGCCGCACCGGTGTGCACGTTCGACGACGGGCACATCTCCAGCGGGACGCGGACGTCACGCACGTAGTCCGCCAGATCGCCGAGGGTGGCGTTTCCGTCCGGGTCGACCGTGATGTCGTCGACGATGCGCACGCCGTGCCCGAGCCGGTCGGCGTTGCACCACTGCAGCGCCTCCCAGATCGACGGCAGACCGAAGGCCTCGCCGGCGTGGATCGTGAAGTGCCCGTTCGCCCGCTGGATGTACTGGAACGCGTCGAGGTGGCGGGTCGGCGGGTTGCCCGCCTCCGCCCCCGCGATGTCGAACCCGACCACCCCGGCCTCCCTCCACCGGACGGCCAGCTCCGCGATCTCCAGTGAACGGGCCTGGTGACGCATGGCGGTCAGCAGCGCTCGCACGTGCAGGCCGGTTCCGGCCGAGCCGGCCCGGAAGCCGTCCAGCGCGGCCTCGACCACCTCGTCGAGGGACATGCCCTGCTCGACGTGCAGCTCCGGGGCGAACCGGACCTCGGCGTAGACGACCCCGTCGGCGGCCAGGTCCTCGGCGCACTCGCGGGCCACCCGGGCCACGGCCTCGGGGGTCTGCATGACGCCGACCGTGTGGCTGAACGTCTCCAGGTACCGCACGAGCGACCCGGTGTGCGCACCGCCGCGGAACCAGGTGCCGAGCTTGTCGACGTCGGTCGTCGGCAGACCGGTGTACCCGGTGGCGTCCGCCAGCTCGACGATGGTCTCGGGCCGCAGGCCACCATCAAGATGATCATGCAGCAGGACCTTGGGGACCCGGCGGATCGCCGCCTCGGTGATCTTCTCACTGGCCTGGCCAGCAGGGATGTCCGCGCTCACCTCCCTGACGGTAGGCCACCGGACCGACAGTTCGCCGTCCGCCATCTGACGACGAGCAGACCCCGCGCCCGAATCCCACCCCCGGAAAACCCAACAAATCGAAAAACATCCCAATTAAGACAATTTAAGAACACCAAAACAAAGCATGGCAGGCGTTCGGACCCACGGACCAGCTCACCCGCCACACTTCGGATCGGGTCAGTGGATGTGGTCGAGGATCAGGGGGGCGGGAGGGGGCGGTTCGTCGGTGATCGAGACGGCGTCCGTGAGCGCGGCGAGGGCGCGGGGGAACGTCGCCTCGTCGTCGGAGTGGAGCTCGATGAGGGGGGCGCCGGCCTGGACCCGCTCCCCCACCGTCGCCAGCCAACGCAGTCCGGCCGCCGGCGAGACGGGATCCTCCTTTCGCGCGCGCCCCGCGCCCAGCCGCCAGGCGGCGATCCCCAGGGCGCGGGCGTCGAGGCGGCTCAGGTAGCCGTCCGCCGGAGCGGGGACGGTACGGGTGAACGCCGCGGTCGGCAGCGGGGCGTCCGGGTCGCCGCCCTGGGCGGCGACCATCGCCCGCCACACGTCGTAGGCCGCCCCGGAGGCCAGGACCTCCGCCGGGTCCGGCCCCGCACCACCCGGGCGCCCCGCGCCACCCGGCCCACCGGGCCCACCGCCCGGACGCCCGGCACCGGGGCCACCGCCGAGGCCGACGAGGTCCAGCATCACCCGGGCGAGGGCGACGGTGACCTCGACGAGGTCCGGCGGGCCCGCCCCGCGCAGGGTCTCGACCGCCTCGGTCACCTCGGGCCCGTTGCCCGCGGTGCGGCCCAGCGGGGTGTCCATCGCGGTGAGCAGTGCCTCGGTACGGACCCCGGCCCGGGTGCCCAGACCGACCATCGTCCGCGCGAGCTCGCGCGCGTCGGCGCGGGAGGTCATGAAGGCACCGGCGCCGACCTTGACGTCCAGTACCAGCGCGGACGTCCCCTCGGCGATCTTCTTGCTCATGATGGAGGAGGCGATCAGCGGGATGGACTCGACGGTGCCGGTGACGTCGCGCAGGGCGTACAGCCTGCGGTCCGCGGGAGCCAGGCCGGGGCCGGCGGCGCAGATGACCGCGCCGACGTCCGCCAACACGGCGCGCATGGTGTCCGGGTCGAGATCCGCGCGCCAGCCGGGGATGGCCTCCATCTTGTCGAGCGTCCCGCCGGTGTGCCCGAGCCCCCGGCCGGACAACTGCGGGACGGCCGCCCCGCACGCGGCCACCAGCGGGGCGAGGACCAGTGAGACCTTGTCCCCGACCCCGCCGGTGGAATGCTTGTCGACCGTCGGGCGGGTCAGGCCGGACAGGTCCAGCCGTTCGCCGCTGGCGATCATCGCCGCCGTCCAGTGATCCAGTTCGTCGGGGGCCATGCCACGCCAGACCACGGCCATCAGGTAGGCGGACATCTGCTCGTCGGCGACCCGGCCATGGGTGTAGGCGTCGATGAGCCAGGCGACCGCGTCCGCCGGCAACGCCGCTCCGTCACGCTTGGCCCGGATGAGATCGACCACGTCGTGGGACGCGGCGGCGGGCCGGCCCGGCCCGCCGCCCGGGACCTCGGCGCTCACGCCCCACGCTCCGCCGTCGGTGACCGGTCCGCGGCGGGCGGCAGGTCCGCCGGGCCGAAGGCGCCCGGGAGAAGCTGACCCAGGGTGCGGACACCGTCCGCGGTCGCCAGTTCGAGCCCGGGGCCGCCGTGCTCGTGGAGGAGCTGGCGGCAGCGACCGCACGGCGCGAGCGGCGCGCCCGTGCCGTCCACGCAGACGAAGGCCACCAGCCGGCCACCACCGCTGGCCCGCAGTGCCGACACCAGACCACATTCGGCGCACAAAGTGAGCCCGTAGGAGGCGTTCTCGACATTGCAGCCGACGACGACCCGGCCGTCGTCGACCAGCGCCGCCGCGCCGACCCGCAGGCCGGAGTACGGCGCGTAGGCGTGCCGAGCGACCCGCACCGCCGCGTCGCGCAGGTGCTCCCAGCCGCTGTCGTCCACGTTCCCTCCCGGACGGTTCGCCTTCCTTCCAGGCCGCCTGCCCGGACACGCCAGGTCGCCGACCGGATGCAGGACGTCACGCGGGCTCGGCGGACCGGCCCGCGCGGCCCGTCGGCACCGGCCCCGACCAGCATGCCCCACTGCCGGTGAGCGGACCGGATGTGATCCCATGAAATCGTCAACGCGCAGCGGAGAGGACAACCGATGTCAGGCGAGCGCCGGGGCGAACCCGGTCCAGCCGGTCCACGAGCTCTCGTCGGGCGTCGGTACCGGCTGGACGGGGTGATCGGCCAGGGCGGCTTCGGTGTCGTGCACCGGGCCACCGACGAGCTGCTCGGCCGGCAGGTCGCCGTCAAGGAGGTCCGGCTCCCCACCGACGGCAGCGAACGGGAACGGGAGCTCGCGCGGGAGCGGGTGCTGCGCGAGGCGCGCGCCGCCGGCCGGCTGCATCATCCCGGCGCGGTCGCGGTCCTGGACGTCATCGCCGAGGGCGACCTGCCCTGGATCGTGATGGAGTTCGTCGACGGGAAGTCCCTGTCGGCGATCATCGAGGAGCGCGGCCGGCTCGGGGTCGGTGAGGTCTGCCGCATCGGCATCAGCCTCGCCTACGCGCTGGAGGCCGCCCACCGCCTGGGCATCGTGCACCGTGATGTGAAGCCGAGCAACGTCCTGGTGACGACGGACGAGCGCGCGCGGCTCACCGACTTCGGGATCGCCGTCAGCCATGGTGACCCCCGGCTGACCAGCACCGGGATGGTCCTCGGCTCGCCGGCCTACCTGGCCCCCGAGCGGGCCCGCGGCGACGCCGGTACGGCCGCCAGCGACCGGTGGGGGCTGGGCGCGACGCTGTTCACCAGCGTCGAGGGGGTCTCCCCGTTCCCCGGGAACGACCCGATCTCCATTCTCGCCGCGGTGGTGCAGGGCCGCCGCCGGCCGTTCCACGCCGCCGGGCGACTCGCGCCCGTGATCGACGATCTCATGGCCACCCACCAGGCCCGCCGGCCGAGTCTGGCGACGGTTCGCTCGCGGCTGCGCGACATCCTCGAACGCGGCGGGGACACCCGGCCCTCCCGGACCCGCGGCCGGCCGTCCCGGCCGGCGGTCACCGCGGTCACTCCGACGTCGGGCACGCCCGCGGTCCCCGAGACCGTCCCCGCGGCCCCGGCGGCCCCGGTCGCGACCACGGCCGTGTTCGCGGCGGACGGCGGTGACGCGTTCACCGTGGGCGGGGCGTCCCCGGCCGAGCAGGACACCGTCGTCAGCCAGTACGCCGGGCCCGACGAGACCACCGTCCTCGGCGCGTCCGCCCCACGCGGACCGGGGGCCGCCGGCGCGCCGGCCACCGAGCCGCGCGGCGCCGTGACGGACGACGACGACGTGACGTCCGACCACCCGGCCCCGGAGGACGGCGGCGCGGACCTGACCGTGCTGCTCGCCAGCCCGGCGGCACCGGACGACACGATGCCCGGCGAGACACTGTCAGACGACACCCTGCCCGCAGACGACACCCTGCCCGACGACCCGCTGCCCGACGACCCGCTGCCAGCCGGCCCGCTGCCGGACGACACCGTGCTGACCGGGAGGCCGCCGGACGACACCCTCGGGGCCGGGGCGGCCGACCCGGCGGGGAGCGAAGCGCGTCCGGCCGACCCGGCACCCGCCGATTCGGCCGAACCGGCCGAACCCGCCGAACCGGCCGAACCCGCGGAACCGGCGGAACCGGCCGAAGCCGCGGAACCGGCGGCGCGGGCTGGAACAGTCGAGCCGGCTGGAGCGGCGGGACGGCTCGGAGCGGCCCATGCCGGGGCACCGGTGGGACAGTCGGGAACGGCTGGTGTGCACTCTCGGCTGACCGGTCGGCTGGAGCGGATCCGGGCGATGGAGCGGCGCCGCGGCGCGGCGGTCGAGCGTCCCCGGGGCAGCGAGCGGCTGCGGCCGGTCGACCGCATGCGGGCGCTCGGTGGCATCCCGGCGCGGGCCCGGACATCCCAGGACGCGCCGCCCACCGACGGACCGACGTCCGCCCGCACCGACCCGGTGACCGGCGGTCTGTCGACGCCCGGCACGGACGGCCGGTCCGTCGGGACCGGGACCGGGCCGGGCCCGACCTACCCGGCAGGCACCGGATCGCCCTCGGCCGTGGACACCGGGACGGCCGGGACAGGCAGTACGCCCGACGCCGCGGGCACCGCCGTGGACCCGCCGTCCACTGCGGCGCACCGGTACTCGGCGGCCGCGGCGCTGTTCTCCCGGCCGGGCAGGTCCAAGGCCTCCGGCGATTCCGAACCGGAGGGCTCAGCGGGCCCTGGGATCTCAGCGGGTCCGCCGATCGCACCCCGCGTCGCCGCCCAGCCACGGCCGGAGCCGGAGCCGCGGACGGGTGGGCAGAACCTGTTCCGCCCGCCCTCCGAACGGCAGCCGGCGGGGCGGCACCCGGGCGGGGCGGCGCCGGGCCGTCCGGACGGCGCGACCGCCGTCACGCCCGGCCGCGGGCGTCGGCTGGTTGTGATCCTCGTCGCGTCCATCGTCGCGCTCGTGCTCGCGGTCGTCGCCGCCGTCCTGGTGTTCGGTGGGGGCGAGGACGCCGCGGAGCCGGGCGCCGCCGGGGCGCGCCCGACCGTCCAGGCTGACCGGGAAGACGCGGCAGTCCAGGCCGGGGACCTGGTCTCGGCCGACTCGAAGCCGGCCACGGCCCCTGCGGGCTGGGTCTCCTACGTCGATCCGACGGGCTGGTCGATCGCCTACCCGTCGCGCTGGGAGCGACGGCCCGGACCCGGAGGCGAGGGGAATACGGACTTCGTGGATCCGGCTACTGGTACGTTCTTGCGCATCGGGAGCATCGCGAGTGCGAACACCTCCGCCGTTGAGGACTGGCGCACGAACGAAATCAGCTTCCGGGATCGAGTGCGGGACTACCGGCGGGTACGGATCGAACCAGGTGACGGGGCGGACGGCGCGACACAGGCCGACTGGGAGTTCACCTACGCCTCCGGTGGGGGGACGGTGCATGTGCTCAACCGTGGCGCGGTGCGAAACGGGCATGGATACGCTCTGTACTGGTACACGGCCGAGGAGCTGTGGGAGGCGGATCAGCCGCTCATGCGACAGCTCTTCGCGACCTTCAGGCCGGCCTCATGAGGAACCTCGGGGCCGGTTGCCGGCCTGACGGATCCGAGTGCCGGCGGGGTTGCGTCCGGTCCAGTCAATTCGTCTGTCAGACTTGACTCGATGGCCAGATCGGCGAGCGTGCCCCCCGATACCTCTCGGCACGGCACACCCCGCTACGTAGCGCAGCGCTACCGCCTCGACACACCCATCGGGCGCGGTGGCGCTGGCGTTGTGTGGTGCGGCGAGGACGAGCTGCTCCAGCGGCCAGTGGCAATCAAGGAAATCCTCGTGCCGATGGCGGGCGCGCAGGCGGAGCGGGATGCCATCCGGGCCCGGGTGCTGCGCGAGGCGCGGGCGCTGGCCCGGCTGCACAGCCCGGCCATCGTCTCGGTCTTCGACGTCGTCGAGGAGCACGAGCGGCACTGGATCGTCATGGAGCTCGTCGACGCGGACAGCCTCGGCGACACCATCAAGAACCATGGCCCGCTGCCGTTCGACCAGGTCGCCGCGATCGGGCTGGCGCTGGCGGACGCGCTGGCCGCCGCCCACTCGGCCGGTGTGCTGCACCGTGACGTGAAGCCGGGCAACGTGCTGCTGGGCCGGGACAACCGGGTCCGCCTCACCGACTTCGGCATCGCCGCGACCGAGGGCGACGTGACCCTGACCGGGACGGGCGCGCTCGTCGGCTCCCCGGCCTACATCGCCCCGGAACGGGTGCGCGGCTCCTCTGGCACGCCCGCGAGCGACCTGTGGGGGCTCGGCGCGACGCTCTACTCGGCGGTCGAGGGCTGCCCGCCCTTCGAGGGCCCGGAGACCTACGCCGTGCTGAGCGCCGTGGTGGAGGGCCGGCGGCGGCCGTTCCGGCTCGCCGGACCACTGCGCGGGCTGCTCACCGACCTGCTCGACCGCCCGGCCGAGCTGCGCCCGGACGTCGACGAGATCCGCCGCCGCCTGACGCCCATCGCGCGCAACGCCACGCCCGTCCCCGCGGTCGTGACGAATCCGCGTGGGCGCCAGCCCGAGCCCGACGTGGACGAACCGTCCTCGGACGACGGTCTGGAGAACCTGGCCCCGCCGCCGTCGGTGCCCCGCACCGACCGCCAGCCGGCGCCGAGCGGCGATGTCGAGGTGACCGACCGGCTGCTGCCGGGCCGGGAGATGACGCCCCTGCCGCCACGCGCGGACGGCTCGCCCCCGGGTGACGACCTGACGGCCGTCGGGCATCTGCCGGCGACCGGGCCGAGCACAGCGAGCACGGGACCGCACGACGACATCACCCAGATCGGCGCCCTCGCCGCGGCCGCCGACCTGTTCGACCAGGACGACGCCAACATGGCCGCCGGCCTGCTCTCGCTGGACCGGGACGGCGAACGCGCCGGGCGCGCGGGCGCCTCGCACCGGGCACCGGCCGCGGGGCGCGGCGACCACCGCGGCGACGCCCCCCACGGACCGGCCGGCAAGGGCCGCCCGCCGGCCGTCGCGGTCATCGCCGGTGCGGCGGTGGCGGTGCTGGCGGGTCTGGCCGTCGCGCTCACGCTGCTGTTCACCGGCAACGGGGGCGGCTCCGACGGCACCAGCGCGGAGGGCACGTCTCCCTCGCCGTCGTTCGCCCCGCGGACACCGGACCCGCTGCCGACCGTCGACGTGGTGGTCACCGAGCCGGTCCAGACGCCGAACCGCCCGGCCTACACGCCCCGGGCGCGGCGGACGACCGCTCCGGTGCCACCGTCTTCGCCGGCTCAGACCGATCCGCCCGAGGTGACTCCCACGGCGGCGCCGACGACACCGCCGATGACCACCGCGCCGGCGTCGTCGGCGCCGGCGACCACACCGCCGGCGACCACACCGCCGGCGGGCGGGCCCACGACTCCCCCAGCCGACCCCACGCCGCCCGTCGGCTGATCACGGCCGGGACCGGCCGCCACCAGTCAGGTGGCCGGTCGGCTCGGCCTGTCCTCAACCGGCTGGCGGCACAGGCTGACGACCGCTGCCGTCGCGGCGCGGTTCGCTCCGGGTGGGATGTCATGTCGCCGGGGCGTGCCCGGACATCGCGGTTCGTGTCCGACCGGTCCGATTCGCTTGACAGTCGACACCGGACATCCCAGCATAAGTAAGCCTCACTTAAGAGGCTGACGGTCAGGTCGCGAGCGAGCCCTCACCCTGTCCGTGTGAATCCCGAAGCACGAGGAGTTTGCTGGCCGGCCCGCCCTCCGACCGGAGTCCATCCGGGCCGGCGGAGCGGCACACCCGGAGAGACCGGTGACCGGATCCCGGTGTCACCGGCGAGCTCCGGAGCCGTCGGCGAATTCCGCGACCTCCCACCGGGGCCGCCTGCCCGCGGCACACATTCCGGCCAGCGTCCCCGCCGTCCAACAGCCACCACACGAAGCGCCCACCAGAGGAGAAACGCTGACATGCGCGTTGTAATGTTCGGATATCAGACCTGGGGACATCGAACGCTACAGGCGCTCCTCAACTCCGACAATGACGTCACTCTCGTCGTCACCCACGAGAAGGGCGAAGGCGCGTACGAGAAGATCTGGGACGACTCGGTCGCCGACCTCGCCACCGAGGCCGGCGTGCCGGTGGCCATCCGGAACCGTCCCGACGACGAGGAACTGATCTCGCTGCTCAAGGCGGCCGACCCCGACGTCATCGTCGCCACTAACTGGCGCACCTGGATTCCGCCGCAGATCTTCAACCTGCCCCGGCTGGGAACGCTGAACATCCACGACTCGCTGCTGCCGGCCTACGCCGGGTTCGCGCCGCTGATCTGGGCGCTCATCAACAACGAGCCCGAGGTGGGCGTGACCGCGCACATGATGACCGACGACCTCGACGCCGGTGACATCGTGCTGCAGCGGCGGGTGCCGGTCGGCCCGCGCGACACGACGGCCGACCTGTTCCACCGCACGCTGGCGCTGTTCGGCCCGCTGGCCGTGGAGGGCCTGGAGCTGCTGGCGTCCGGGCGCACCGAGTGGGCGAAGCAGGACCGTTCGAAGGCGAGCTTCTTCCACAAGCGGTCGGACCTGGACAGCCTCATCGACTGGACCTGGACCGCCGAGGAGCTCGACCGGCTCGTCCGCGCCCAGTGCGACCCCTACCCCAACGCCTTCACGTACCGCGACGGCGAGCGGCTGCGGATCATCTCCGCGGAGGTGTCGCAGGGCGTCTACGGTGGCACCCCGGGACGGATCTTCATCCGGGAGGGGGACGGGATCGTCATCGTGGCCGGCGCCGAGGCGCGCCGCGGCCGCAGCCACGGGCTGCTGGTCCGGACGGTGCGCACCGACGACGGCCGGGAGCTGCCGGCGACGGAGTACTTCACCAAGATGGGCGGCTACCTCACCCGGCAGCCGTAACGTTGACGAGCCGGGTGACGCGCACGCGGCGCGTCACCCGGCTCGTCCGGACGGGCTCCCCGGGACGGGCGGCTTCGGCCGGCGACGGACCGCTCGGCTCCGCGGCGAGCAACCCGGCGAGCTCCGCCAGCTCAGCGGTGTCGAGGGCACGCGGGACGGCGACCCCGCCGGTCAGCCGCACCGCCCGCCGCGACACGAACACACGCAGCAGCGGGGTGACACCGGTCGGTTCGGACCGCCAGTCGCCGCCGTCCTTCCGGTGCCTCACCCCGGTGCCTCACCCCGGTGGCGCTCACACGACCTCGGCGAGCGCTCCCGAACCGCAGGACCACTCGCCGGCCCGCTCGTAGACCACGAACGGCGCGGCCAGCCCGCGCGCGAGACTCGCGGCGGTCCGCGGCGGCCGGTCGAACGGGACGGACCCGCTGCGGCAACTCCCCCGGACGCTCACCGCGGCGCGGAGACGCCGGAGGCGGACGCGCCCCTCTCCATCTGCTCGACCAGGCTGCGCGGACGCAGATCGGTCCAGTTGGCCTCGACGTAGTCGAGGCACGACTGACGGGTCTCCTCGCCGTGGACGACGGTCCAGCCCGCCGGCACCACGGCGAAACTCGGCCACAGCGAGTGTTGACCTTCCGAGTTGACCAGCACGAAAAAGGTGCCGTTCTCGTCGTCGAAGGGATTCGTCGACATGACTGCCGTCTCCTCGGATCGCGCCTACAGGTAAGACCCACTCAAGTCGGTGGTTAAGTAAGGCTAGCTTAAATAGAGCGACGCTGTCAGCCGTTACGACCGATTACTCGCCACCCGCCCGCTCCGTGACCTCTTGAGTACGGATAAGCCTGATTCCCCGATGAATTTCGATCATTGCCACGCTCCGTGATCGAACGGCGAGATCACGGGCCATCCACCCGCCCGGCACCTCACCCGGGCGAGCACCTGGGACCACCACGCCCGGACGCCCTGGATCACCTGTTGCCACCGTCCAGACCGTTAGGTTAGGTTTGCCTTATCAGGCAACGGACTTTCGGGTCAAGGCCGGTCGAGCGCCAGAACCGACGCATCGGATCCACTTGACCACCAACCCCAACCAACCTAAGTTAGCCTCACTTAACTTGCTCCCCATCCACGGCGAAGCCAGGCAGCCCATCGCCCCATCGCCCCATCGTCCACAAGAAGATCATCGCGGGAACACCCCGCCAGGCAGTCCACGACCTCACGGCAGGCCGGGATCCACGGCGGCCCGCCGGACCCACTCCAGGACCGGGCCGGGCACCCCGAAGAACAGCCCGAGGGGCCCGCGCCAAACCCGGCGCGATCAACCCGCGAAGCCGCCACCAACCGCCCGACCTCGGGGAACTTCTTGACAGCTCGACGCGCCACCCAGAACATAAGTTAAGTTAACCTTAATAAAGCCCGGTTACATTGACCGACCAGAGGGGCAGCCGTGGGAGACCGTCCGCCGACCGCGGAACTCGGTGTGCACGACATCATCGGAGTCGGGTTCGGGCCCTCGAACATCGCTCTGGCGATCGCAATCGAGGAACACAACAGCAGTGTCTCCGCCGGTGCGGCGCTACGCGCCGTCTTCCTCGAACGCCAGGTTCGTTTCGGGTGGCACCGGGGGATGCTCCTCGACGGAGCGACCATGCAGGTGTCCTACCTGAAGGACCTGGTAACCCTGCGCAATCCGTCGAGCAGCTTCACCTTTCTCGCGTTCCTCCATTCCAGGAACCGCCTGGTGGACTTCATCAACCACAAGACGATGTATCCGCTGCGCTCCGAATACCACGACTATCTGGAATGGGCCGCGGGCCGGCTCGACGACCTCGTCGAGTACGACACCGAGGTGGTCGACCTTCGGCCGGTGACCCACGAAGGCGAGATCGCCTACGTCGACGTGATCAGCCGGCACCGGGGAAACCCGGACCGGACGGTCGTGCGCCGGGCCCGCAACGTCGTCATCGCGGCCGGGCTGGAACCCAGGCTGCCCGACGGTGTCGAGATCGACGACCGGACCTGGCACAACCACGAGCTGCTGCACCGCCTCGCGCGGATGCCCTCGACGCCACGCGGCCGGTTCGTCGTGGTCGGGGCCGGCCAGAGCGCCGCCGAGGTGACCGAGCACCTGCACACGCGATTCCCGCAGGCCGAGGTCTTCTCGGTGTTCTCCCGCTACGGGTTCAGCCCGGCGGACAACAGCGGCTTCGTCAACCAGATCTTCGACCCGGACGCGGTCGACGAGTTCTACCACGCGCCCGAGAACGTCCGCGCCATGCTGCTCGGCTATCACCGTGGCACGAACTACTCGGCCGTGGACATGGACCTCATCGACGAGCTGTACCGCCGCGCCTACCAGGAAAAGGTGCGCGGCCCCCGGCGGCTGCACTTCCTGCGCGCGTCCCGAGCCGAATCCTTCGAGAAGCTGTCGGACGGCGTCCGGGTGCACATCCGGTATCTGCCGACCGGCGAGAAGCGCACCGTCGACACGGACACCGTCGTGCTCGCGACCGGATATCACGCCCGTGATCCCCGGCGCCTGCTCGGCGGGCTGGGAGAAGCCTGTCTCACCGCGGACGACGGTCAGCTCCAGGTCGGCCGCGATTACAGCGTCGACACGGTCGCGGGAACCACCGCGGGCATTTACGTACCCGGCGCGAGCGAGTATTCCCATGGAATCTCCTCGTCTCTGCTGTCGAACATCTCCGTGCGGGCCGGCGAGATCCTCACGTCGGTCCTCGACCGCCAGGAACTGGAGGTTCCCCTCGCCACGGTCCCCTCGGGGGTCGCCGGTTCCGGGTATCTCAACTCGCGGCCGAACGCCCAGCCACAGAGCTGATCCGCACCGACGCCCACCCGCGGGGAGGCGGCCCGCCGCCGACCGGTGGGATGCGCCGGGCGCGGTCACGCCGACCGTGCCGACCGTTCAACCGGTCTCCACCTACCGCGAGGGCTCAACCGGTCTCCACCGCGAGGGCGAACGGCAGCACGCCGGGCGCGCCGGCCTGCCGTAGCGCCCTGGCCGCGACGGTCATCGTCCAGCCCGTGACGATCAGGTCGTCGACCAGCAGCACCGGCCCGGCCAGTTCGGCGAGCGGGCCGGTGAGAGATGGTGGCACCTCGAAGGCCGACCACAGGCCGGCGAGGCGGTGCGCGCTGTTGTGCACCGGCCCCGCCGCCGGCCCGCCGGCCACGCGGGGAAGCCGCCCCAACAACGGCAGCCGCCCGACACCCGCGATCCGTTCGCCGAGATCCGCCACCAGCCGCGGGCGGGTCCGGGACGCCACCGTCACCACCGCCGCCGGGCGCCGCTCCCACCGCCACTCGGTCAGGGTTCGCACCACCGCCTCGAACAGGTCGTCGGGGACGGGGCCGTCCAGGGCGGCGGGAGGAGGGGCGAGCAACTGGCGCAGCCGGTTGCCCCACCCCAGATCGTTGAGCCGGGCGACCACGCGGCCGGGCTCCGCGGCGGCCGACGCGGGAATCCGACCGGACGCGGTGATCCCCAGCGTGCGCATGCCCGTCGGCCACATCCGACGCGGCTCGACGGGCACGCCCGTCCGGCGCAGTTCCGCACGGGCGCTGTCCCGTGAGCGGGAGGAGACCTCGGTGGACCACACCCGGCCGGTGCACCGGTCGCACCGGCCGCACGGCACCGCGTACGGGTCGTCGAGCGCGTGGCGCAGGAACTCCATCCGGCAGGACGGCGTCGCGATGTAGTCGAGCATCGCCTGCTGCTCACGGGCCCGCGCGGCGGCGACCCGCCGGAAGCGCTCCGCGTCGTACACCCACGGCTCCCCCGTCGCCTCCCAGCCGCCCTTGACCCGCCGGACGACGCCGTCCGCGTCCAGCACCTTCAGCATCTGCTCGAGCCGGGAGTGCCCCAGGTCGACGGCGGCGAGCAGGGCCTGGGTCGACATCGTCCGCCCGGCCCGGGCCAGGACGTCCAGCACCTGCCGGGCGACCGGCTCCGGTGGGAACGACGTGTCGGCGAAGTACCGCCAGATGTCGCGGTCCTCGGCGGCGGGCAGCAGGACGACCTCGGCGGAGTCCACCGCGCGCCCGGCCCGCCCGATCTGCTGGTAGTAGGCGATCGGCGAGTTCGGCGCGCCGACGTGGACGACGAAGCCGAGATCGGGCTTGTCGAAGCCCATCCCGAGCGCGCTGGTCGCCACCAGCGCCTTCACCCGGTTGCCGAGCAGGTCCTCCTCGGCGGCGATGCGCTCGGCCGCTTCCGTGCCACCGTGGTAGGTCGTCACCTCATGGCCCTGGCCGCGCAGGAACGCGGTCAGCTCCTCCGCGCCCGGCTTGGTGAGCGTGTAGATGATCCCGGAGCCGGGCAGCTCGACGAGGTGGTCGGCCAGCCAGCCGAACCGCTGCTCGGCCGCGGGGAGCGACACGACCGCCAGCCGCAGGCTCTCCCGGTCGAGAGCCCCCCGCAGGACCACGGTCTGCGTGTTCGTGGAGCCGGCGCCGAGCTGCTCGCTGACGTCCTCCACCACCCGCGCGTTGGCCGTGGCGGTCGTGGCGAGCACGGGCACGTCCGGCCGCAGCCCACCGATCAGTGACCGCAGCCGGCGGTAGTCGGGACGGAAGTCGTGGCCCCAGTCGGAGATGCAGTGCGCCTCGTCGACGACGAGCAGCCCCGTCGTGGCCGCGAGCTCCGGAAGGTACTCGTCGCGGAAGGTCGGGTTGTTCAACCGTTCGGGGCCGACGAGCAGCAGGTCCAGCTCCCCCGCCCGCAGCGCGGCGTAGACCTCGTCCCACTCGGTGAGGTTCCCCGAATGGATCTCCCCGGCCCGGATGCCCACCCGGGACGCCGCCGCCGCCTGGTTGCGGATCAGCGCCAGCAGCGGGGAGACGATGACGGTGGGCCCCACCCGGGCGCCGCCGGGCCGGCGCCCGCCGCCGAGCCCGCCCGGGCCGGCGACCGGCCCATCGACCGGAGCACCAGCCTGAGCATCAGCCGGGCCCAGGCCACCGAGGCCGCGCAGCAGCGCGGTGGCGAGGAAGTACACCGCGGACTTCCCCCAGCCGGTGCGCTGGACGAGCAGCACCCGCCGCCGCCCGCTGACGAGCGCGTCGATCGCCTGCCACTGGTCGTCACGCAGAACCGCGCCCGGCCCGGCCAGCGCCCGGAGCAGCTCCTCCGCCCGATCGCGCAGCGTCCCACCGACCGTCGCCTGATCCACCATGCCCTCTGTCTACCTGACCCCACCGACAGCTCCCGACCCGCCGCCGCCGGAGCCACTCACGGCGCGGGCCCGGCGGTGGGCCCGGCGGCGGGCGCGGGACGTCCGCGACCCGTCAGTCGAAGTCCTCCGGGCTGAACGTCTTCGGCTCGACCAGGACCAGCCAGTTGCCGGAGTTGTCACGCAACACGGCCTCCACCCCGTATGGGCGGTCGGCGGGCTCCTGCAGGAACTCGACGCCCTTCGCGCTCAACTCCTCGAAGGTCTTGCGGCAGTCGTCGACCCGCAGCCCGAGCCCGCCCATCTGTCCCTTGCCGAGCTGCCGGCGGACGAAGTCGGCGGCGTCCGGATCCAGCGGCGGCCCCGGGACCATCAGGGTCGCCTGGAGCTCGGGCTGACCGGGATGGCCGATCGTGACCCAGCGGAACTCGCCGCCCATCGAGACGTCCGCGCGCGGCTCGAAACCGAGCACGTCGACGTAGAAGTCCCGGGCCTTGTCCTGGTCGAGACAGTAGATCGTGACCAGCGAGATGTTTGTGATCATGCGAGAACCGTATGCCGCGCGGCCACGGCGTCGCTTCTCTCAGATTGCGCCGTCCGAGGTCGTGTCGGAGGTGCACCGCAGGTCCATCGGGCCGCGCATGAACAGGTAGCACCCCGGCACGTGCGGGCCGCCGCGGGCCGCCCAGCGGTTGCGGTACGCGGTGGGGCTCTCGCCGACGAGCTGGGTGAAACGAGCCGAGAAGGACCCGAGGCTCGCGAACCCGACCAGCACGCAGATCTCGGTGACCGTGAGGTTCGCGTGCCGCAGCAGGTCCTGCGCGCGCTCGATCCGGCGCCGCGTGACGTAGCGGATCGGGGTCTCCCCGTAGGCCGCCTCGAAGCTGCGAACCAGATGGAACTTCGACACCCGACCGACCCTGGCGAGCACGTCGAGGTCGAGCGGCTCCCGGTAGTGCCGATCGATATGATCACGGACCCGGCACAGGTGCGGCAGCAGCTCAGCCGCCACCGGCCGCGCGCCCGCCCTGGTCACGCCCCTGATGCTAGGGTCGCGGGCAATTCATCAGACTGTCGGGGGGCGAGGCCGACCGGCGGCTCGGGACGCTGACTCCCGTTGACCTCCACCGGGCCGCACGCCGTTCCCCTGGCCACCGCGAGGATCGTCCGCGACGTGGTCCGGTCCGGGGTGATCCCGTTCCGCTCGAACCTGCCCGGTATGCGCCGCAGGGCGACCGCGTCCCCGTCGGTCGCGGCCGCGCCGGTGGACGGGTCACGCAGATCGTCCAGACAGACGTGGGTCACGTCCGAGGCGATGGCCTCGTCGGACCGGCCGTCGGCCAGGGCGGGGAACGCCGTACGGAACGCGGCGACGAAAGCGCCCACCGCGGCCCGCCGCTGAAACGTCTCGAACGGGCCCGCCGCGGACGTCGGCCCCACGGGTGGCGGAACCTTCCCGTTCTCGTCCGAGCCGCATCCGGCCAGCCACAGCAGCACGACCCCGCCCGCGACAACGCTTCGAAATCGCATGACGTCTCCCCCGGATCATCCGGAAGATGCCAGCGACCTCAGCGACCGGGGCTGATCAGCCGGCCGGCGGAGGCAACATCATCCGTAGAACCGGGACGGCCCGCGCGCACCCCTCGGATGCCGAGCCAGCCGACAGCCGACCCGATCCCGATGGATACGACCGTCAAGATCAGATGGACCGTGAAAAAGCCGGTCGGGCCGCCATCCCAGGAACGATCGTCCTTCCATATGTTCCGGAGGAAATTCGGCCAGATGGCCCACGTCCACACACCCACCGCGATCAGGAACCAGGACGCACGCTTCGACAGAGTCACCCCACCAGCCTCGCACCGGCCGCCAGCCATGGTCTCCGTGTGGGGCGCGAGTTCGGACACGTTGTCCACCATGATCTACTGCGTGTCGCCGGGCACCTCGACGGCGGTGTCGAACAGTGGATCCGCAGCCGAAGCCGAGTGCGCGTGAGGCTGGACCTGTCCGCACTCGCTGGCCGCGTTCAGCGGCGAAGGGCGGTTTCCCGCTCGATGCGCGACAGCTTCTCGGGGTTGCGGACGGCATAGAGCCCGGTGATGAGGCCGTCGTCGATGCGTACCGCCACGACGCTGTCGATCTCGCCGTCGAGCCGGAGGATCAGCGCCGGGTAGCCGTTGACCTGTACCTGCTGCAGCGACATAACAGCGTCGATCCTGCCCAGCCCGGCGGCTAGCAGCCGGGCTACCTTGCCCGCTCCGACGACCGGGCGCAACACGGCCTGTTTGACCCCGCCGCCGTCACCCAGCAGGACGATGTCCGGGGCGAGGATGTCCAGCAGGTTCTGCAGATCGCCGGTCTCGACCGCCCGCTGGAACGCGTCGAGCGCGCCTCGGGTCTCGGCTGCGGAGACGACCGCACAAGGACGGCGCGCGGCGACATGCGCCCGCGCCCGGTGAGCGATCTGGCGGACCGTGGCCGGGCTCTTGTCGACGGCTGCCGCGATCTCGTCGTACCCGAAGTCGAACACCTCGCGCAGCACAAACACGGCCCGCTCGGTCGGCCGAAGCGTTTCCAGCACCAGCAGCATCGCCATGGAGACGCTGTCGGCCAACGCGACATCCTCGGCCACGTCGGGCGCGGTCAGCAATGGCTCTGGCAGCCAGGGGCCGACGTAGGACTCCCTGCGCCGGCCAAGCGTGCGCAGTCGATTCAGCGCCTGACGAGTGGTGATCTGCACCAGGTACGCCCGCTGGTCCCGCACGGTGGCGAGATCGACGCCTGCCCAGCGCAGCCAGCTCTCCTGGAGGATGTCCTCCGCGTCCACGGCCGAGCCGAGCATCTCGTAGGCGACCGTGAACAGCAGGTTGCGGTGGGCGAGGAACACCTCGGTAGCGGGGTCTGGACAGGCGTCCTCCTTCATGGGCCTCACAGCGTCGGGCGTCATCGGCGAAGTACCGGCCATGGACAACTCCTATTCACGCGCGGCTGGACCAGCCATGAGACGCCAGACCCCGCCGGTTTGTGACACCCAGGCAGCCCTTCCGCCGTCGGCTGCCCCGTCACGCGACGACGGGACGGCAGCGTGGACAGCGGGGCCGGATATCGCCGATGGACGTCCGACTGGGCCGGTCGCGACCGCGGCCGATGGCAGCTGATCCACCGATCGCGAGCCGACGGTCGGAGTGATATGTGGTCCAGGTCATAAGGCCACGTCGTCACGGGGACTGGGGTCGCTGGCATCTGGTGTTCGTCCAGTGCGGCAGCACGCAACACCACGAGTGAGGACGACATCATGGACGCCCGATTCAACATGTTCGGCAACGAGCTCGCCACCAGGTTCGGCAAGCGGTTCGCGAGCGCCAGCCTGGTGATCCACCAGTCGTCGCTGCCAAAGCCCACCCAGGAGCTGGTGTCGCTGCGGGCCAGCCAGATCAACGGCTGCGGCTTCTGCGTCGACATGCACACCAAGGAGGCCGCGGCTGCCGGTGAGACCTCCACCCGACTCAACCTGGTCGCCGCCTGGCGCGAGGCAGACGTATTCACCGAGGCCGAGCGAGCCGCGCTGGCACTCGCCGAAGAGGGAACCCGGCTCGCCGACGCCCACCTCGGCGTATCCGACGAGACCTGGGCCCAGATCCGCAAGCACTACGACGACGACCAGATCGCGGCCCTCGTCTGCCTCCTCGGCCTGATCAACGCGGCCAATCGGATGAACGTGATCGTGCGCAACCCAGCGGGTGGCTACGAACCCGGCATGGCCGCCAGCTTCGCGAGCTGACCGGGGGTGCCCCGGCCGGGGTTCATCCCCCGACCGGGCCGCCGCGTCCAGTGGCTACGACACCCGACCAGTACCTAGGTCATAGGTGAATGTTCTACAAATTTGGCCAGATCGCCCAGGTCCACACACCCACCGCGATCAGGAACCAGGACGCACGCTTCGACAGAGTCACCTGTCCAGCTTGCACCCGGGATCGCGTCAGGCTCAGGTGAGCAACGTCCTAAGCTCCTCCGCGTCGATGCCCGCCTGACGGAGGACCGAGGCGAGGGTGCCCGTCGCCAGCTCCCGATGAAGTGGGACGATCACGACCCGAGCGTTCTCCTTATGCCGCAGCTTGCAGTGCGAGCCACGCGTGGCGACCTCCTCGAAGCCGGCACACCCCAAAGCCTTCACCACCTTCGCCCCGGAAACCCGAGGCAGCGCGGGCGTCACGCCGAGAGGCGGATGTCCAGCGGGGCAACGATGGGGCCGTCCGCCGCGGTCACAGGGAAGGGCTGGTCCTCGAAGTACAGCTCCAGCGCCTCACGAAGATTCGCCAGCGACTCCTCGACGCTGACTCCCTGGCTGGTCACCTCGACCTCCAGAGCCCGCGCCACGTACCAGTCGCCCTCGTGCGTGACGACAGCCGTCAGCCGCACCGCTCGCTCCATGGAGATCAGCCTAGCCGTCTCTCCCGCGCCTGGCGAAGCACTCACCGCCACCTCCTTGACATGATCGACCAGACTTCTGTCGACCATACGAGCAGAAACAACCTCCGATGACCCGGGTACACACGAGAGACACAAGGCCGCTCCCGATCCAGGGGAGTACCTAGTACTGCAACGGCACTTGGTGGTCGTGGTGGATGATCTGCGTTGTGGTGGTGGAGGCGTGGGCTGGCGAGCTGGACGGGCTGTGTGGGCGGATCGGGGGCCGGTTCGGTCGGGCGGAGCCACGCCGGCGGGCCAGTGAGTATGTGTCCGGGCTGGTCGCCGGTTTGGACCGCAAGAACGGGTGGACGCTGGCGGAACGGGCCGGTGAACGGTCCCCGGACGGGATGCAGCGGTTGCTGCGCCGTGCGGACTGGGACGTGGACGGGGTCCGTGACG
>NZ_KB891158.1 GCF_000373365.1 Parafrankia discariae | reverse complement strand
CCTCACCGACGCCCGGCTGGACGGCGCGGACCTCACCGACGCCCACCTCGACGACGCGACCCTCACCCGCGCCCAGCTGGACGGCGCGGACCTCAGCCGCGCCAGCCTGGCCGGCGCCCACCTCGACGGGGCCACTCTCACCCGCACCCAGCTGTTCGGCGCGACCCTCACCGACGCACGCCTGGACGGCGCGGACCTCACCGACATCCGGCTGGACGGCGCGGACCTCACCGACGCCCACCTCGACGACGCGGACCTCACCCGTGCCCAGCTGGCCGGCGCGAGCCTCACCCGCGCCCAGCTGACCAGAGCCACCCTCACCCGCGCCCGGCTCACCGCGGTGGACCTGATCAGCGCGCAGCTGGACGGAGCGGACCTCACCGGCGCCGATCTGGCCGCGGCGGACCTCAGCCTGGCCCAGCTGACCGGAGCGGATCTCACCCGAGCCCAGCTCGCTGAGGCGGTTCTCAGCCACGCCCGGCTGACCGGGGCGACTCTCACCGACGCCCATCTGGCCGCGGCGAACCTCACCGGCGCCCAGCTCGGCCGGGCGAACCTGACCGACGCGTGGCTAGCGAAGGCGAACCTCACCGACGCCCGCCTGGTCGAGGCGGATCTCACCGGTGCCCAGCTGGACCAGGCGAACCTCACCGGCGCCCAGCTGTACAACGCGACTCTCACCGACGCGTGGCTGGCCGACGCCACCCTCACCCGGGCCCGACTCGACGGGGCCATTCTCACCGACGCCTGGCTCGACCGGGCAGACCTCACCGACACCTGCCTGGCCGGGGCGAACCTCACCGGCGCCTACCTGGCCGGGGCGAACCTCACCCGCACCCGACTGCACGGCGCGGACCTCACCGACACCGTGCTGACGCGCGAGCAGGTGGACACGGCCTTCGGGGACGAACACACCCGGTTGCCGGCGGGACTGGCCCGGCCCCTCTCGTGGACCTCCGGCGGCACCGGATGAAGATCGTTAACAACGTTCCGCGACGGAAGGAGCGAAGGCCGTGCCGGAGCCCGTGGCGGCGCCGGGGATCGTGGTAGTCAACCAGACCTGGCGCACGCGGCACGCAGCACGCGGTGCCACCGAAGATCGTGCCGCTGCCGGGCGAACTGTTCGCATGAGGTGCGAGATGGTCGTTTCCCAGGTTCCCACGGCCGTGATGGGTCCCGGGACCGGGCGGAAGGAGACGACATGGGCACGGTGGAACGCCGTCTCACGCTGACGGGCAGGTCCGCGGTGGTGACCGGGGGCTCGCGCGGGATCGGACGGGCGATCGTCCTGCGGCTGGCACGCGACGGCGCCGACGTGGTCTTCAGCTTCCGTGACGACGGCGTGTCAGCCGCGGATGTCGCCGCCGAGGCGAAGAACCTCGGCGTACGCGCCGTGGCGGTGCGGGCCGACCAGGGAAACCTGGACCACCTGCGCCGTCTCTTCGACGAGGCGGACCGCCATCTCGACGCTCTGGACATCCTGGTCGTCAACGCGGCGATCAACCCACCGACACCGATCGCCGAGGTCACCGAGGCTGACTACGACCGGGTCATGTCGGTCAACGCCAAGGGGACGTTCTTCGCCCTGCAACTCGCCGCCGCCAGACTGCGCGACGGTGGCCGTGTCATCACCGTCTCGACCCTCAACACGGCCGTCCCGGCACCGGGCCTGGCCCTGTATGCGGGGAGCAAGGGCGCCGTCGAGCAGATCACCGCCGTGGCGTCCCGCGAACTCGGGCCCCGGGGCATCACCGTGAACTGCGTGTCCCCAGGGGCCACCGACACGGACCTGCTCAGGGCCACAAACCCGCCCGAGGCACTCGAACGGACCGCCTCACTCACGGCCCTGGGCCGCCTCGGGCAGCCCGCGGACATCGCGAACGTGGTGGCGTTCCTGGCCGGCCCCGACTCACAGTGGATCACCGGGCAGAATCTGCGGGCCACCGGCGGGCTGCTCGTCTGAAACCACGCCGCCGGCCCGGCCCACGCGACGCCGGATGTGACAGGTTGGCATCGTCACTTCCCGGACCAGTCTTGCAGGGCTTGATGCCGTGGCGTGTCACATAGCACCAGGGGTTCGAGTGCTGTTCCCCGGGGGCCGTCTCCGGGTCAGGCCGGTGTGGCCACGGCGCGGGTGGTGTCGAAATTCCACCCGGATTTTTGGCGCCGCCAACAATCATCTTGAAGCGGGCCGCTCGATCCGCCGGGCGGGAAGGCTCCCGCCCGGCGGATCGAGGGCATTTCTGCGACCAGGCCAAACCGGCGGTCACACAGAACGGAACACCGGGGCTGAAACCAGATGTTCACCGGTCGACAAAATCGGGTTCCTACTCCTTGATAAGGAGCCACGGGTCGAAGGTGGCGCGGGTGCCGTCCATCGTGAGAACCAGCGAGTACTGCTGGTAACCGGTCGTTCCGCGGGCCTCGACCCGGCCCTCCCAGTAGTCGCCGTCCGGCGTGCTGACCAGCTTCGGCACGCAGGTGCCGTCGTTGATGATCTGGCCGGTGAACTCGGCGATCTGCACGTCGTTCGACGGCGACACGGGCACGACGTTCCAGGCGACGAGCTGCCCGTCACGACAGGCGGTGCTCAGCCCCTCCTGGCCCTCGCCGCTGGAGCCGAAGTGCTTGTTCGTGTCGACGAGGTAGACATTGTCGCCCAGCGAGCCGGCGAGCGCGCCCTCGACGTCGACGACAACGAGAACATTGACCGTCTTCACGGTTCCTCCGCGCAGTGTGGGAATGTGAACGGAAGGACGCTCGCGCGATAATGATGAATTTTCTGTTTCGCGCCCTTGTTCCTTCCAGAGGGAAGAGTAGCACGATGGTGCCAGACGTCGAAGGAAGTTCTCCGTATCGGGTTGACCGGCGTACGGGAACGGTCCCACGGCATTCGAGGGCCGGTAACGGAATGTAAAGCGGCGGGGTGAGGGAACCAGGACTCGTGAAAGTCGCGCCGCGCGCCGATGCTGGTCAGCGGATATTGACGAGCCGGAAGGTGAAGCCTTCGACGAAATCCCGGGGCCCCTCGACGGCCCCCTCCCTCACCCTCGGTCACGCCCGGCGGCCTAAAGGCTGTTTCGTAACTCGGTTTGGGTGGGGTGTGGCCGGTCCGCGTGACCGGTCAGCCGGTCCGGCTGATGTTGTAGAGATGGGCGATCCCGGCCGCGGTGATCCCGAGGGTGCGGGCCTGGCGGCGGTAGTCACGCAGGATCTTCCAGGTCTTCATCCCGGCGAGGGCGTGTTCGACGCGGGCCCGGACCTTGCGGTGCACCCTGTTCAGCTCCTCCTTCCACTCCGACAGCGGCTGTCCGTCGAGGGGTTTCCGATACGGCATGATCACGT